>JADLBN010000200.1 GCA_020847675.1 Burkholderiales bacterium
CCGCTTACCTCACCGCCCACCGCCCACCGCCCACCGCCTCGCTCTTCCATGCTCGCCAAACGCATCATTCCCTGCCTCGACGTCGCCGCCGGCCGCGTCGTGAAGGGCGTCAATTTCGTCAACCTGCGCGACGCGGGCGACCCGGTCGAGGTGGCGCGGCGCTACGACGGCGAGGGCGCCGACGAACTCGCGTTCCTCGACATCCGCGCGAGTGTCGAGACGCGCGGCCTGCTGTGCGACATGATCGAGGCGGTCGCCGACCAGGTGTTCATCCCGCTCACCGTCGGCGGCGGCGTCAACACGATCGACGACATCCGCGCGCTGCTGAACGCGGGGGCCGACAAGGTCAGCATCAACACCGCGGGCGTGAAGCGCCCCGAGTTCCTCGCCGAGGCTTCCGCGCGCTTCGGTGCGCAGTGCGTCGTCGCGGCGATCGACGCGAAGCAGTGCGCGGTCGACGAGTGGCAGGTCGTGATCCACGGCGGCCGCACGCCGACCGGACTCGACGCGATCGACTGGGCGCGAGAGGCGGTCGCGCTCGGTGCAGGCGAGATCCTGCTCACCAGCATGGACCGTGACGGCGCGAAAGCGGGTTTCGACCTGAAACTCACGCGGGCGGTCGCCGACGCGGTCGACGTGCCGGTCATCGCGTCCGGCGGTGTCGGGACACTTTCTCACCTGGTCGACGGTATCGTGCAGGGCGGGGCGGATGCCGTGCTCGCCGCCTCGATCTTCCATTACGGCGAGTTCACGATCGGGCAGGCCAAGGCGGCGATGCGGGAAGCGGGGATCGAGGTACGATGAAGGCGATAGGCGATAGGCGATAGGCGATAGGCGATAGGCGATAGGAGATAGGCGATAGGCGAAGACCTTGCGTCGGCGCGACGTGCGCTTCCTATCGCCCATCACCGCCTTTCCCTTGGCACCTGTCGTCGGCTTGGCGAGCGTCTCCCATCGCCCATGACCTGTCGCCCATTGCCATTCCCCCCTCCATGTCCTTCCTCGACACCATCCGCTGGAACGCCGACGGCCTCGTTCCCGCCATCGCGCAGGACTCGCAGAGCGGGCGCGTGCTGACGCTCGCGTGGATGAACCGCGAGGCGCTGGAACTCACTTCGTCCACGCGCGAGGCGCACTACTGGTCGCGCTCGCGCCGCAAGCTCTGGCGCAAGGGCGAATCGTCGGGCCACGTGCAGCACGTGCGCGAGATCCGGCTCGACTGCGACGAGGACGCCGTTCTGCTCGTCGTCGAGCAGGAGGGCGGCATCGCGTGCCATACCGGGCGCGAACGCTGCTTCCATCGCCGCCTCGACGGCGGCGTGTGGCGCGTCGACGAGCCGGTGCTGCGCGACCCGAAGGACATCTATGGCGACTGACCCGGCGCGCGCCGAGGTCCTCGCGCGGCTGGCGGCGACGATCGAATCGCGCCGCGAGGCCGACCCGGCGTCGTCCTACGTCGCCTCGCTGCTCGCAAAGGGCGGCGACGCGATCCTCAAGAAGATCGGCGAGGAGGCGACCGAGACGGTGATGGCGTCGAAGGACGGCGCGCCCGATCGTGTCGCGGCCGAGATGGCCGACCTGTGGTTCCATTGCCTCGTGCTGCTCGCGCACCACGGGCTTTCTCCCGCGGACGTGTTCGCGGAACTCGAGCGGCGCGAAGGCCGCTCGGGGCACGACGAGAAAGCGTCGCGGCGCTGAAGTGCCGTCACCCGGGCCGAAGGTTCCGCGCTACGAGCGGTTCCAGTTCGGAACGCTGATGGCAGTCGGCACGCTCGTCGGCTTTGCGCTGGCTGCATTCGTGCTGATCGTGGTCGTGTCGCCGGCGACGCGCAGCGCAGTGCCGTGGCTGCCCTGGGTGTTGCTGGCCGTGCTCGCCGGGGCATTCCTGCTCGTCGGATGGATGCGTGTCCGAGTCGACGACAGCGTGGTCCGCGCGGTCATGGGCATCGGACTCCTTCGGAGGACCGTCGAACTCGCCGACATCCGCAAGGCGGACGTCGTGCGCACCCGCGTGTGGTGGGGCTGGGGCGTCCATCTGACCCCGGCCGGATGGCTATACAATGTCGGCGGCCGATGGGCTGTCCGGCTGGAACTCGTCTCCGAGCGGGCGCTCATGATCGGGAGCGCCGACCCGGGGGGGCTCCACGACGCCATCGAAGCCGCGCGTGCCGCGGCGACCCGACCCCGCTGACCCATGCACGATCCGAACTGCATCTTCTGCAAGATCGTCGCCGGCGAGATCCCGTGCAGGAAGGCGCACGAGGACGCCGAAGCCATGGCGTTCCACGACATCCGTCCGCTCGCGCCGGTCCACCTGCTGGTGATTCCGAAGAGGCACATCGCGACGCTGTACGATGCAACTCCCGCCGACGAGGGGATCCTGGGGCGCCTGCTTGTGCTCGCGCCGGTCCTCGCGAAGGCGCAGGGCGCCGGCGACGGCTTCCGCGTCATCATGAACACCGGGCGCGTCGGGCGCCAGGAAGTGCAGCACATCCACCTGCACGTGATCGGAGGGCCGGACACGCTGGGCCCGATGCTCCCGCGCGGCGAACACTGAGGAGAAGGACATGGGCGGACTCTCTATCTGGCACTGGCTGATCGTTCTGTTGGTCGTCGTGCTGATCTTCGGCACGAAGAAACTGCGCAACATCGGCCAGGACCTGGGCGGTGCGGTGAAGGGATTCAAGGAAGGCGTGAAGGGCGCCGAGGAAGAGGCGGGTGCCGCGAAGAGCGCGGCTGCCGACGCCGCCAACCAGGCGAAGATCGGGGCACAGACCATCGAGGGCGAGGTTCGCAAGGAGACGACCACCAAGTCGTAGGTTCCGGCGCACCGCAACCCGTCCGGCGCCGCGCTGCGCGCGCGGTCCCGCCATGTTCGACATCGGCTTCTCGGAGATCGTCGTCATCGCCGTCGTGGCGCTGATCGTGCTCGGGCCCGAGCGACTGCCCAAGGCCGCGCGCACGCTGGGTCACCTGTTCGGGCGGCTCCAGCGCTACGTCAACGAGGTCAAGTCGGACATCAGCCGCGAGATGGAGCTGGAGGAGTTGCGCAAGGTCCAGCAGGAGGTTACGTCGGCGGCGCGCGATCTCGA
>JADLBN010000201.1 GCA_020847675.1 Burkholderiales bacterium
CACCGTCAAGCCCCTCACCCTCTGGGATGGCCGCTGCGCGAGGTGGGACGAATCCCCGCTGCAACTCCACGCCGTGGAGTACGAGATTCCGCTCGGCGAATTCTATCCGCCGCCCATCACCACGCGCGAGTTTCTGCCCTCCAGGCCCGTCATGTGATCGGAGACGAAACCGGAGTTCCCGGGCGCCTCGTCCGGACTTCGCCGCCGTCGGCACCGGAGCGGCAGGCGGCGGCGATGAGTCCGGAACGGCAGGCGGAGGCGCCGAATGCTTCCCCGGACGCGCTCCGGCGTGGCGTCCGGTTCGGCCCGCAGGCCGCGCCCGTCTCGATTGACGCTCGGCTGTTGCGGCCTGCGCCGAACGCGGGGCTGTCACCCGCGCACGCCGCGGGCCTTGCGAATCAGGAGTCCCTTCAGGTAATCGCCCTCGGGAAACGCGAGCGCGACCGGGTGGTCCGCGCCCGCGCAGAACCGGCCGACGATCGCCGCATCGGCCTTCGCATCCTGCGCCGCGCCGGCGACGATCTTCTGGAACAGTTCGGCGGATACGCCGCCCGAACATGAGAACGTGGCGAGGAGCCCGCCGGGCGAGAGCAACTTGAGCGCCAGCAGGTTGATGTCCTTGTAGGCGCGCGCGGCCTTCTCCGCGTGTGCCGCGGTCGGAGCGAACTTCGGCGGATCGAGCACGATCATCCCGAAACTCGCGCCGCGGTTGCGCAGTTCGCGCAGTTCCGTGAACACATCGGCCTCGCGCCATTCGCAGGATCGGCCGCGCAGGTCCGGGTTGACAGCGAGATTCTCGCGCGCGAGCGCGAGCGCGTCCGCGGAACTGTCGATCGACACGACGCTGCGCGCGCCGCCGGCGAGCGCGGCCAGCGTGAAGCCGCCGGTGTAGCAGAACGCGTTGAGGACGTCGCGGTCCGCGCAAAGCGCGCGCACGCAGTGGCGGTTGTCGCGCTGGTCGAGGTAGAAGCCGGTCTTCTGGCCGGCGAGCACGTCCACGCGCCAGGCGAGACCGTCTTCGAGCATCGTGACCGGTCCCGGCACCGAGCCGCGCAGCACGCCGGTGCGCGGCGCGAGTCCCTCGAGGCGGCGCACCTCGGCGTCGGAGCGCTCGACCACGTTCGCGGCACCGGTGGCCGCGACGAGCGCATCGACGATCGCCTCACGCCAGCGCTCGGCGCCCGCGGAGGAGAACTGGACGACGATCGTGTCGCCGTAGCGGTCGGCGACCACGCCCGGCAGGCCGTCGGACTCGCCGTGCACGAGTCGGCAGGCGGTGTGGCGCTCGTCCAGCATCCCTGTGCGCGCTTCGACGGCCGCCCGCACGCGCTGCGCGAAGAACGCGGCGTCGATCGCTTCCGGCGCGAACGACCACGCGCGCGCTCGGATCTGCGAGGCGGGAGAGAACGCCGCGACCGCGAGGAGCGCGCCGTCGTGCGAACGCACCTCGACCGTGTCGCCGGGACCGGGGTCGCCTTCGACGCGCTCGATCGCGCCCGAGTAGATCCACGGGTGGCGCTCGCGGAGCGACTTGTCCCTTCCCGCCTTGAGGGCGACGGCAGGAGCGCGTGCAGGACCCATCGAACGAGGCAGAGCCGAAGCTGTGGACGGGTTCAGGAGGCGCGCGACAGCAAGGTGCCGGCCGTCACGCGTCCTTCGGCCCGGAGATCGCCGCGTCGATGGCGGCCATCGTGTCCGGCGTGAGCTTCGCGAGTACTTCGAGGGCGCCCATGTTCTCGCGCACCTGCGCGACGCGGCTCGCGCCCGTGATCACCGTGGACACGTCCGGATTCTTCGCGCACCAGGCGAGCGCGAGCTGCGCGGTGGTGCAGCCCAGTTCCTTCGCGATCGGCGCGAGACGGCGCACGGCCGCGATCTTCGCCGCGTCGGACACGCGCTCGGCGAGCCACTCATAGCCCTTGAGCGCGCCGCGCGAGTCCGGCGGAATGCCCTGATCGTACTTGCCGGTCAGGACACCCGAGGCGAGCGGGCTCCAGATGGTCGTGCCGAGACCCAGGTCGCGGTACAGGCGCGCGTACTCGCGCTCGACGCGCTCGCGGTGGAACAGGTTGTACTGCGGCTGCTCGGCCACCGGCTTGTGCCAGTGGTGGCGCTCGGCGAGGTGCCAGGCCTGCGCGATGTCCGCCGCGCTCCATTCCGACGTGCCCCAGTAGACCGCCCGTCCCGAGCTCACGATGTCGTGCATCGCTTGCACGGTTTCCTCGATCGGCGTCTCCGGGTCCGGCCGGTGGCAGTAGAGGAGGTCGACGTAGTCGAGTTTCAGACGCCCGAGCGAACCGTCGATGCCCTGCAGCAGGTACTTGCGATTGAGCGTGTTCTTCTCGTTGGGCCCGTCGTGGAGACCCCAGTAGAGCTTGGTCGACACGAGGTAGCTCGAGCGCCGCCAGCCGGACTTCGCGAGCACCTCGCCCATGATCGTCTCGGAGGCGCCCTTCGCGTAGGCCTCGGCGTTGTCGAAGAAGTTGACGCCGGCTTCGTAGGCGGCGGTCATGCAGTCACTCGCCGAGGAGCCGTCGAGCTGGTTGCCGTAGGTGACCCAGGAGCCGAACGAGAAGACGGAGACCTTGACGCCGCAGCGGCCGAGCCGGCGGTAGAGCATCGGAGTCATCGGGAAAATTCGCGGAAAGGTTGCCGGGGAATCGGCGCGCAGGAAAGCGGGCCGGCGCTAGAATCCGGGTCGATTGTAACCGCGAGGAACCCGCCGATGCCGCGCCGCCGCCCGCCGTTCACCGTCGACGCCCTGTGGGCGATCAGGCGCCTGGGTACGCCGACGCTCTCGCCGGACGGTGCGCTCGCCTGCGCTTCGGTGACCACGTTCGACCGCGAGAAGAACGAGGGCTCGACCGAGCTGTGGCTGTACCCGACCCGTCCGGGGCGCGGCGCGAAGCCGCGTCGTCTCACCGCGGGCGACAGGGACAGCGGTCCAGCGTGGTCGCCCGACGGGCGCCTCGTCGCGTTCACCGCAAAGCGCAAGGACGACGAAGTTGCGCAGATCTACGTCATCGCGCCCGACGGCGGCGAAGCCCGGCGCGTGACGAAACTGTCGACCGGCTGCGCGTCGGTGCGCTGGTTCGCGGACGGCCGGCGCGTCGCGTTCATCTCGTGGGTGTGGCCCGATCTCGCGACCGACGCCGCGCAGGCGAAGCGACAGAAGGAGCGCAAGGACGACAAGGTGAAGGTGCACGTCACCGAGCGGAAGGTCTTCCGCTACTGGGACCACTGGCTCACCGACGGTCGCGAGCCGCACGTGTTCGTCTGCGACGTCGAGACCGGACGCTGTCGCGACGTGCTCGCCGGCACCGGACTCGCGCTGCCGCCCTGGGACCCGTCGTCCAACGAGTACGACGTCGCCCCCGACGGGCGCGAGATCGCGATCACCGCTGATCTCGCGGGCGAACCCGGCATGCTGCACAAGACCGACATCGTGACGGTCGACCTCCGCACGAAGCGCAAGCGGGTGCTGACCGCATCCACCGGACGCTCCGACGGCGCGCCGCGCTATTCGCCCGACGGCAGGGTGGTGGCCTACCTGTCGCACGACGTCGACCGTTCGCACGTCGACCAGGGTCACCTCGAACTGGTGGCGCGTGGAGGAGGGCGCCCGCGGGCCATCGGCACCGCCTTCGACCGAGCCCCGACGCACGCGCAGTGGGCGAGCGACGGCCGGTCGATCCTGTTCACGGCCGAGGACCGCGGCCGCACCGGACTCTGGCGCCTGTCCGCAGGCGCCGAACGTCCGGCGCTCGTCGTGCGCGGCGGCACGGTCGGCGGCTTCGTGCAGTCGAAGGACGGTTCGACGATCGCGTTCGACCGGTCGTCCTCGCAGCATCCTCCCGCGCTCTTTGCCTGCGACCGCGACGGCACGCGCGAGCGGTCGATCGAGTCGACCAACGCGGCGCTGCTCGCGAAATATGCGTTCGGCGAAACGCGCGAGCTGACCGTCAAGGGCTGGGGCGGCGAGCCGGTGCAGGTGTGGGTCACCTACCCGCCGGACTTCGACCCGAAGCGCCGCTGGCCGCTCCTGCACTCGATCCACGGCGGCCCGCACACGGCGCATGGCGACGGCTGGCACTTCCGCTGGAACGCGCAGGTTTTCGCCGCGCACGGCTACGTGGTGCCGATGGTGAACTATCACGGGTCGTCCGGCTTCGGCCAGAAGTTCCTGGAGACCATCGTCGGACGCTACGGCGAGAAGGAGTTCGCCGACATAGAAGCCGCGACCGACGCGCTCCTGCGCGCCGGTTACGTCGATCGCACCCGGCTGGTCGCCACCGGCGGGAGCTACGGCGGATTCATGGTCGCCTACATGAACGGCCACACCGGCCGTTACGCGAGCTATGTCTGCCACGCCGGCTGCTACGACTGGGTGAGCATGATGGCGACCGACGGCTACGAGTGGTTCGGCCGCGAACTGGGCGCCTGGCACTGGGAAGACGAGACGCGCGTGCTGCGCCAGTCGCCGCATCACCACGTCGGCCGCGCGAACACGCCGACGCTCGTCGTGCACGGTGAGCAGGATTACCGAGTGCCGGCGACGCAGGCGCTGCAGTACTACGACACGCTGAAGGCGCGGGGCGTCGAGTCGAGGCTCGTCTGGTTCCCCGACGAGAACCACTGGATCCTGAAGCCGCAGAACTCGCTGCGCTGGTACCGCGAGTTCTTCGACTGGGTCGCAAGACACGCGCCGGGCGGCACCGGGCGCCGCCGCCCCCGCTCCGGCTGAACCCTACTGCCGGAGCCGTTGCGCGCGGCTCCGTTCGACCGCCTCCTGGCAGCGGATGCACCGCTTCGCGGTCGGGTAGGCGTCGAGCCGCGCGACGGGGATCGCGGCGTCGCAGTCGGTGCACCGGCCGTAGGCGCCATCGGCCACCCGCTTCAGCGCTGCGTCCACGTCGCGGAGGTCGCCCAGGTCGTGCGAGGCGATCGCGATGTCGAGCCCGGACATCGCGTCGGCGACCGCCCAGTCGTCGGTGTCCTCGAGGCGGTTACGCAGCGCCATCGTGCCCGGGTCGTCGTGATCGGCGAAGTGCGCGCGGATCGTCTCGCGCAGTTCGCGCTGGCGGGCGCGCAGCCGCTCGTGCAGGCGACGC
>JADLBN010000202.1 GCA_020847675.1 Burkholderiales bacterium
AGCGACTACCCGGAACACCGAGTGGTTGTGGCCGAGGGTACGTGCACGATCGCCGAGTCCGTCGTCGGGGGGTCGCTCCGCTCGCCCCCTCCTAGGCGCGCCCGTGTCTTGTGGGGTAGGATGCGGGGCAGAGCGATACCGGGCGATCCGACGTCCGGGGTGGGTTCGAAGACAAGAGCCTATGTAGAGAGTGCATGTCAATAGGAAAAGATTACATAGCGGAAGGTGGGCAGAAATCGCGTGGTTCGCCCGTCTTTCGCCGTGGCATGGCGTGTGGGGAAGCATAGGGGGTGCCAATGGCGCGGATGACCGAGGACGAGCTGAAAGCGGCGCGGGCGGCGAAAGCGGAGTCGGCCATCGGGCGACCCTCCACGAGACGGCGCGATGCCGCCTTGCTGGCCGCCGGGAAGGTGGTGCCGCGGCCAACGATGACCGACCTCGAGACGCTGGTGCGGGAGATTGACGCCGAGGTGGGGCAATCGACCGAAGCGGTGGAAGCGGCGGCGGCGAGTGTCGTGGTGGCGTTGCGCGCCCGGGGCTGGACGTTCCAGATGATCGCCGAGCGGATGGGGCAGCCCGAAGAGCGGGTGCGCGCGTGGCTCGCGGTCGGCATCGACGCCGACATGGTGGCCGAGACCGAGACGTTCCTGGACAAGTTTGCCGTGCCGGCGGCGGCCGACCTGGCGTATCGCGCGGTGCTCGACGGCGACACGGGCATGGCGAAGGAGCTGTTGCGCGGCCGCGGCCCGCTGCGGAAGGTGTTGAAGGAGCCGGGACCGAAGGGCGCCAGCGGCGTGGGCGCGACGGGACAGGACGCCGGCCCGCCGGTGTTGAACCTGCAGATCAACGTGCTGCCCGGGACGCCCGGGGCGACCGTGGCGGTGGGCAGTGTGGTCGGCGTGCCCCGGCTGCCCAAGCCCGAGCCGGTGCCGGCGGACGAGGCGCCGCCCGTCGTGGTGCCGACCGGCGAACCGCGCGCGTAGGGTGTCAAGACATTGGCATCGACAGACGATCGCGGATGGGTGTAGGGTGTCGAAACCTGCGCTGGGCAGGCCATCCACGGGGAGACGACACCATGCGGGAAGGATTCGGAATCGGCGAAGCGATCGAAGCCATGCGGAACGGCCGGCGCGTGGCGCGGCAGGGTTGGAACGGGAAGGGGATGTGGCTCGAGCTGCAAGTCCCCGACGAGTACAGCAAGATGACTCGCCCGTACGTGTTCCTGAACTACCCGCCCGTGCTCGAGGCGATGAAGGTGGAGCGCGTGCCCTGGCTGGCTTCGCAGACGGACCTCTTGGCCGACGACTGGTTCGTCGTCGAGTAGCCGGCGATGGACACTAGAACCGGCGTGATGTACCCGACGAAGGACGACGCGCTGAAGGCGGGCGTGCCGGAAGAGCGGCTCGTCACCGGGCCGTTACCGGCGTTGAAGAAGCTGGCGGCGATGGTGAAGAGCCGGAACCGGCGGAACGCCGAGCGCAAGGCGCGGCGCCAACAGCAGCAGCGCAGCCGAAAGCGGAACCGGCGATGACCCTCACGCGCCGGCAACTGTTCGCGACCCTGGCGGCGGCAGCGTGGGCGCCGTTTCTCGGCCAACCGCAGACGGCGGTGCCGCTTCGTCGCATCGCGGCGCGCGTGCCCATCAAGGACGATGCGTTCGTCGCGTACTACCGCGCGAACCTCCACCTCGCCGTGAAGCATCCCGCGCCCGTGGTCTGGATCACCGGCATCGAGCTGCCGTCATGAGCTGGATCTACAAGCTCCGACAGGCCCGGCTCGCGATGACCGGGCTCCCAGGGACCAAAGCCCAGCACGTTGCGCTGATTCGGTGCGCGTGCGGCGTCGACGAGCCCGAGGCGGAGGCTCTATTCGAGGAAGTCATGCGCCGGCAGGCCGAGGCGCACCCGCCAGACTCACAACCGAAGGGGTGACACGATGACCGAGAGTGCATTCAACCGGCCGGTGCCGGTGCAGGAACAGCAAGCCGCGCGGAAGGCGGAGCCGCGGAACATGGCGCGCGAAGCCTACGAGATCGGAAAAGAGCAGGAGGCAGAAGCCGCGGCCCAGGCCGAAGCGCTCGAGAACGCGCTGCACGACGACGAGACGCCCACCGCGCCGCAGGACGTCATCGACGCGCTCATTGCCGACGAGAACGACGCCCGCGAGCTGACCGAGGCGGAAGCGAGCGCGGCGATTGAAGCGGCGATGCAGCAGCGGATCGCCGAAGCGATCGACAACGATCTCGAGACGCGCGCCCGCGTGACCGCGATTCCCGTGTCCGGCTTCGCCGCCCAGATCACCGAGGAACGCGGCGAGGCGTGGGCAAAGGCCGGCGAAGCGCTCGAGCCCGAGCCCGCGAAGAAGCCGGAGGATCTGGATGGCTTCTGAACCTCGCAGCTACCCAGGCCCGCAGACCGAAGCGCTCTTCGACGAGTTCGAACAGGCGCTCGGCCTGCTGTCGACGCTGACACCGGGGGTCGAGATCGACGGCGTACATCCCCTCCGGATGGCGCGGCGGATGGAACATTCCATCACCGAGCAGATCCACGCGCTCGAGCACCAGATCGGCGTGCACGAGCTGACGATCGCCACGTTGCGCGAAGCGCTGCGCGTCGGCACCGGCGTGCCGGCACCGTTCCGCCAGCGCATCGTCGAGGCATGGCGCGTGATCCGTGGCGTCATCAACGTCGCGTCCGTTCGCCAGTACGCGCACCGCGAAGCCGAGCGTGCCGATCGGGAGATGAACGCCCACTCGGCGACCCTCCAGCGCGTCGAAGAAGAGCGCAAGGCGATCGGCGCCGAACTGCAACGGCTGCGCGACGAGCTGGCGAAAGCACGCGCGAACGAATCTGAGTGCCGACTGCTCATGAACGAAGCGGTCGACCTGCGGACTCGGAGCCTTGCCGACGCCGAGCGACACGCCCGCGAGCACATCGCACGCGCGGACGCGCTGAACCGCCGGATCTTGCAGATGGAACAGGACGCGAAGCTCGAACTGCAGGTCTGGTACAACCCGAAAGCCGAGCCGGGAACACGCTGGGAACGCGAGCGCAACTACCCGCCCGGCACCGTCCTCGAGAAGCGCAACGCTGCGGACCAACCCATCGCCCGGTCGCTGGACGGCGGGAAGACGTGGCACGAAGTCAAGGAAACCATCGTGGTTTCGCCACAGCAGGAATAACCCCACGACGAGGGAACGCCGCCGGTGGATCCAGGCGTGACAGGGCGGAGAGACGCCCCCGGAATGTTCCACGTCAAACGCACAGGAGGTGCCCGATGGCTTGCAAGTCGAAGCGGAAGCGGTAGAATCCCCCGCTGAGGGTGCGACACTCCCGTGCGTGCCACGCTGGGGAGCGCTTTGCGCGCGAGCCGTGTTCGCACCCTCGTACTCGAGCGAGGTCGCCATGCCCGTCGCGCTGTTGCCCAACGTGAAGCCGCCGGAACCCCGCAACCCCGCTGACCCCTACTGGAAACAAGCACTTACCGTGCTGAAGAACGCCGTGACGGACCCGGCGCTCGACGTCATGGGCACGAGCCCGATCGCCGTGGGCACCGCCATCACCAAGGCACCCCGCGCGATCGGCGGCATGATGTCAATGCAAGACGAGATGATGCGAGCGCTGCGCGGTGCGCGCACAGTCGCCGACGATGTGGTCGGCGTGGTCGACGAGGCAAGCCAGCTTGGCCCGCGGATCAACGCGAGCGGCGAGAGCGCGGCGTCCATGGAATCCCTCGGGCGCCGTTCATGGGAGCGAGCTACCGGGCGCCAGCCCGTCCGAATCGACCGCGCCGGCCGCGAAGTGCCGTTCATCGGGGAAATCGGCGACGTGCGGCCCAACCCAGGCGAACGACTCGGCTACCGCTACGGAAACGGCACCTTCGAAGAAATCGCCCGCGGCAAGTAGATGAGTCGCGTCCAGCAGGCGAATGCGCGTGAGCAGTTCACGCTGCTTCACAACCCCTACCAGCAAGCCTTTCTCTCCGCCCTCGACCTTCGCACGCCAGTCGGCCGGCACGCCTTTCACCGCTACGCGCTGATCTCCGGTCGCCGCGGCGGCAAGACGGTGATCGGCGGTGTGGCCGCAGTGAAGAAAGCGGCCGAGCCCAACACGCTCGGATGGTGTGTCGCGCCCACCTACGGCGACCTGCACCGCTACGTGATTCCGGCCGTGTTCAAGGTGCTGCCCCGGTCGTGGCTGCGCCCAGGCCGCCACGGCTGGAGCGAATCGAAGTACGAGGCGTATCTGATCAACGGCTCGACGATCGCGTTCCTCTCGGCCGAAGACGAAGAGCGTATGCGCGGCGTCGGCCTCGATTGGCTGTGGCTCGACGAGGCACGCGCGATCCGCCCGAAGGTCTGGGATACCGTGCGCCCGGCGCTGTCCGACAAGCTCGGGATCTGCTGGGCCACGACGTCGCCGAACGGCTTCGATTGGGTCTACAACACGTTCTACCGACCGGCGCTCGACGGGCCGCGCCACCGCCCCGGGTACTGGGCCGTTCGCTACAAGACGATCGACAACCCCCTCTTCCACACCGACCCCGCGTATCGCGAGGAAATCGACGACGCCCGCGCCACCTCCGATCCGGAGTGGTTCGCCCAGGAATACGAAGCCGAGTTCGTCAACTTCCAGGGCGCGATCTACGCCGGCAAGTTCGAAAAGCTGGTCTGGAACGAAGAGGACGTGAAGCAGTGGATCCCGACGTGGCCGACGATCCCCTCGGATTGGCCGGTGATCGTCGGACTCGACCCCGGCGCCGACCACCCGTTCGCGGCGGTGAAGATCGTGGCGACTCCGCAAGGGCTCGTGGTCGTCGACGAGTACTGCAAGCGAATGACGTCGTTCATCGACCACGGCGCGCGCCTGAACGGCTGGCGGGCCGGCCACGGTGACATCCGCTGGGGCATCGACCGCAGCGCGGTGCAGGCGCAGATCGAGTTCGCGCAGATGGGCATCATGGCGTCCGCGGCCGAGAACAACGTCCAGGCCGGCATTCAGCGCGCCCTGTCGTGGATGCACACGAAGGGGATCCGGTTCGTCGGCCCGCGCGTGCCGATGCTGCTCGAAGAGATGTCCTCGTACCGCTGGCGCGACAACGTGGCGCCCGGGACCGGCGAAAAACGCAAGGAAGAA
>JADLBN010000203.1 GCA_020847675.1 Burkholderiales bacterium
CCCCCCCCCCCCCCCCCCCACCCCGAATTCCCGACTCCGATCCCGCCGGCCAGCACCGGAAAAACGAAAAACCTGTCAGAACTGACAGGTGCGCGGCGCCCGAATTCGTCCTAACGTCTCCCCAGCCGCCGCCTCCCGCGCGGCCTGAACCGGGAGACTCCGATGAAACTCCTCGTCGTCGACGACCACCCGCTGATCCTCGAGGCGCTCGCGAACTACCTCGCCGTCGCGGAGCCCCGCTGGACGCTCCTGACCGCGCTCTCCCGGGACGCGGCGCTGCGACTGCTCGCGCTGCATCCCGACCCGGACGCAGTGCTGCTCGACCTCGCGCTGCCCGGCACGCGCGGCCTCGCCTTCCTCGCGGAACTGCGGCGCGATCGCCCGCGCCTCCCGATCGTCGTCCTGTCGGCAACGCACGACCGCGCGACGATCGACGGCGCCCTGTCCGCGGGCGCGCGCGGCTACGTCGCCAAGCACGCCGATGCCGCGGAGGTCGTCGCCGCGATCAAGACGGTGCTGCGCGGGGGGCGCCCGATCGCGAGCGCGTCGGACCCCCGGTCGCGTCCCGCGGCCGACTGGCCCGACGGACTCGCCGCCGGCTTCACGCAGCGCCAGTCGGACGTGCTGCGCCTCCTCGTGCAGGGGTTGCCGAACAAGCGCATCTGCCGCGACCTCGCGCTGTCGGAGGGAACCGTCAAGGTGCACGTGTCGGCGATCCTGAAGACGCTCAACGTCCACACGCGGACACAGGCGGTCGTCGAACTCGCCCGGCGCGGACTCGACGTCGACTCGATGCGGGCGCACTGAACCGCGCCGTGGACACGCATCTGCCAACGCTCGGCGCGTCCTCGCCCGCGGACCGCGCTCACGCCGACCAGGTCGCGACGCTGTACGCGGGGTGGTCGCGCACGACGCTGTCGATGCTGTTCGGGGCCGCCCTCTTCTGCGCGGTGCTCGGCACCGAGGTGTCCGCCGGCGTCATGCTTGCGTGGGTCGCGCTGATCGTCGCGAATCAGGCGTGGCGTGGCGCGCTGGTACGCGAATGGCGGCGCGCGCGGCCCGGCCCGGCCGCGATGCGGCGCTGGGGCCGCTACTGGTCGATCGGATCGGCGACCGCGGGCGCCTTGTGGGGAGCTGCCGCCGTCGCGATGTTCCCGCCCTCGCCGTCGCACCAGGCGCTCCTCATCGTCTGCCTGTTCGGCGTCGTGCTCGGCGGTCTCAACCTGACGGCGGTCTACAAGCCGGCGTTCTACGGATTCGTGCTGCCGGCGCTCGTCCCGCTCATCGTCCGGGTCGGCGTCGAGGCCGATCCGGTGCACCTGTCGACGGCGGTCGTGATGGCCGTCGTGCTGGGCTTCGTGCTCGCGTTCGGGCATCGCCTCAACGACGTGCTGACCGACGCGCTCGCGACGCGCCACCGCAACACCGACCTCATCGTGGAACTCAAGAGCCGCACCCGCGCGGCGCTCGAGGCCCGCGCCGCCGCGGAGGCCGCCGACCGGGCGAAGAGCCAGTTGCTCGCGGCCGCGAGCCACGACCTGCGCCAGCCGCTGCACGCGCTGGGGCTCTTCGTCGCGGCGCTCGGCCACAGGGCCCGCGATGGTGAACTCGCGCCGCTGGTCGCAAGCGTGCGCAACGCGCTCGGCGCGCTCGAGTCGCAGTTCGCGCAACTGATCGACCTCTCGCGGCTCGAGGCCGGCGCGCTCGAACCGGCGCGGGAACGCGTGCCGCTCGCGCCGTTGTTCGAACGTCTCGCGCGCGAGTTCGCGGTCGAAGCCGCCTCGCGCGGCCTCGCATTGGTGTTCGCGCGCACGCGCCTCGCGGTCGATTCGGACCCGATGCTGATCGAGCGGATGATCCGCAACCTGCTGTCGAACGCGCTGCGCTGCACGCACCGCGGCGGCGTCGTCGTCGGAGCGCGACGGCGCGGAACGGACGTCGTGATCGAAGTGGTCGACAGCGGCATCGGCATCGCGTCCGAGCATCGGGAGCGCATCTTCGACGAGTTCTTCCAGGTGCCGGGACGTGCGGACCGGCCCCGCGCGGCCGGCATGGGCCTGGGGCTCGCGATCGTTCGGCGGTTCGCGCTCCTGCTCGGCCACCGCCTCACGCTCGTGAGCCGGCCGGGGCACGGCTCGCGATTCGGCATCGCCGCGCCGCGCGCAGCGGATGCGGCGCCGCCGCGCCACCGCCCGCGGCACCGGCCGGAGTCGCTCGCCGGTGCGTGCATCGCCGTGATCGACGACGACCCGTCCGCCGTCGAAGGGCTGCGCGCACTGTTCTCGAGCTGGGGCGCCCAGATCGCCGGAGGCGCCCACGCCGACGAAGTGCTCGCGGCGCTCGGCGAAGTCGAGCGCTATCCCGATCTCATCATCGCCGACCTGCGACTCGCGGACGATGCGAGCGGGCTTGCGGCGATCGAGCGGCTCCGCCGGGAACTGGGCGAACCGGTGCCGGCGCTGGTCGTGAGCGGCGACCTGCGAGAGGCCGCGGCCCGCGAGGTGCGCGAAGCCGGGCACCTGCTCCTGCCCAAGCCGGTCGTGCCGGCGTCGCTCGAAGCCGCGGCGTCGAGCCTGGTCGCGGGGTCGCTCGCCCGCTGAGCGAAGCGCCGAAAGCAGGACGCCGGCGGGTTTCGCCCGCCGGCGTCCGGAGAGTTGCGGTCCTGCACCGGCGTGGCAGGGGGGTGCTTCGGCCGGGAGGGCGTTGCTGCAGGACCGCGGGGGCCGTGATGCCTCTCAGATGAACCCGACGTTGCGCTCGCCCGCCGCCCAGTTGGCGAGGTTCGGGAATGCATAGGCGATGTCGGCGGCGGGCATACCGAACCAGGACGCGAGCGTGTTGCCGATCTGGTCGACCGAGGTCGTCGGAAGCCACGCTCCGTTGCTGCCGGTGTCGTCGGCGCCCTTCAGCACCAGTTGCGGGTAGGTGCCGTAGATGTCGCCGCCCTTCACCGCGCCGCCCATCACGAGGTAGTTGCCGCCGTAGGCGTGGTCGGTGCCGATCGACTGGTTGCCGATGAACGTGCGGTTGAAGTCCGACATCGTGAACGTCGTGACCATGTTCGCGACGCCCGCGTCGACCGTGTACTTGTAGAACGCTCCCATCGCCTGCGACATCTGGTTGAGCAGGTTGCCCTCGGCGGTCAGGATGTTCGCGTGAGTGTCCCAGCCGCCGATGTTCACCATGAAGAACTGGCGCTTCACGCCGAGGGTCGCGCGCGCCTCGATCATGCGCGCGACCTGCCGCAGCTGCTGCGCGAGACCGGTGTTGAGGAGCGCGCCGTCGACGGTGAAAGCCGTGGTGATGACGGCGGGCGCCGTGGCGGTCAGGAACGGATTGGCCGCATCCGCCGCGACGAGCGCGTCCTCGAGGATCGACGAGGCGCCTTCGAACAGCTTGTTGCCGCCCCCGGTGCCCAGGAGCGCGCGCAGGGCGTTGTAGCGCGCGGTGCTCACCGTGTCGGACCCCTGCCCGGACAGCAGCACGCCACCGTTGCTGGGAATCACGAACGGCGTGGTGTCGTGACCCGAGTTGAAGAGCTGCGTGCCCGACACCGAGACCATCGTGGGGACCTTCTGGCCCGCGTTCTTCGCGACCAGCTTGTCGGCGAGCCGGCCGCCCCAGCCGGTCCTCACGATGTCGGTCGGCAGGAGCCCCTGCCAGAGCATCTGCTGGTCCGAGTGCGAAAAAAGGTTCGGCGGGCGGTTCTTCCCCGCCTTGTAATCCACCATCGTGGTCGGCGTGATGAGAGTGCCCGCATTCGCGACGACCGCGAGCTTCTTGCTGTCGTAGAGCGCCTTGAGCGGCCCCATGTTCGGGTGGAAGCCGTACGACTTGCCTCCTTGGCGCGAGGCGTTCACCGTCAGGAGCTGGTCCTGGGGAATGCCGACCTGCGACGCGGCGGTGCGGACCAGGCCGTACTGCGCGTAGTCCGAGTTCGGCACGATCATGTTGTTGCTGTCCGCTCCGCCGAACTGGAACAGGCAGACCAGCGCCTTGTAGTCGCCCGGCGCCTGCGCCTGCGCAGCGGGGATGCCGTAGCGGCCGAAGCTGCCGGCCATCGCCGCGCCGGTGAGCGCGCTCGTGCGTGCGAGGAACTGTCGGCGGTTCGTGCTCATGGTCAGCGCTGGATCTGGAAGTGGTTCGACGAAGCGATCAGGTAGACCGCCATGCGCGCGCGGTCCGTCTTCTGCTGTGCCGTCGGCGTCGCCGACAGCGTGATCGCGTTGACGGCGGTGATCACCAGGTTGCGCGCCGCAGCCGGCAGCGCGGCGCCGAGAAGCGCCTCGCTCACCTTGTCGGTCAGCGTCGCCGCTTCGGTCGCGAACGGCTCGAACTGCATCGTGTTGAGGCGCGTGCCCTTCGCGTCGGCCAGGTTGCCATCCGGGTTGATCCCGCCGTAGACCAGCGAATACACCTGGTTGGTCCTCGCGACCGCTGCGTTGCTGTTGTAGATCCCGAATTCGGGCGCGAGGATCGAGGTGCCGGGCACCATGGAATCGGGCTGGAAGTAATTGAACACCGACGGCGCGTAGTACGGGCGCTGTTGCAGGGCTCCTGCGCGGTCGCCGAGCGCCGATCCGTCCGTGACACCGTTGAGCGCCCGCACGAGCCCGGTGAACATGAGCACCGGTTCGCGCAGCGTGCCGAACGCCGGATCCGCCTTGGCCGGCCCGCGCGCTTCGGGATCGAGCAGGACCGCGCGCACGACCGCCTTGAGGTCTCCGCGCACGCCCGAACCGTTGTTGGCGAACTTGGCGGCGACGCGCTGCACGTAGGCCGGCGACGGGTTGCCGGTCACGAGCCTCTGGATCAGCTGCTTGCCGATGAACGGGCCGGTGTTCGGATGCATGAACACGTTGTGGACCGCGTCGTCGATGTCCTTCTGCGGCGTCTGGCCGGCCGGCAGCACCGTGGGATTGGCGTTGCCGTCGGCGGTGACGTCGAGCAGCGTCTTCGCGTCGGTGTCGTGCCCGGTGGTCGCCGTGCCCGGGTAGACGCCCATGTCGGCGCCGTAGTAGGCGCCGTTCTTCTTGGTGATCGGGCTTCCGTCCGGGTTCGGATAGGTGTAGCCGGTGAACACGCGGGCGAACTGCTTGATGTCGTCCTGGTCGTAGCTCGGGATCTCCTCGCCCAGCGCGTCGAGGAGCGGCGTGCCGTCGGCCTTGAGCTCGATCAGTCCGATGCTGAAGAGCTGGTTGATCTCGCGCGCGTAGTTCTCGTTGGGCACGCGGCCCTTGGCCACGTCCGGGCGGTCGTTGTTGACCGAGTCGAGCCAGTTGCCCATCGCCGGCGACAGCGTGATCCGCTTGAGGATCGTCTCGAAGTTCCCGAACGCCTCCTCGAACATGATCTGCTGGTAGCGCGCCATCACGTACGCTCTCGACAGGTCCGACTCGACGCCCGAGATCACGAGAATCTGCGAGAGAGCCCAGGCGACGCGCTGGCGCAGCTGGTCCTGGTTGTAGGTCGCACTGGTGAAGAAGTCGCGCTGCATCATCGCGAGCGACAGGTGGTCGCGCACGCAGGTCGACTGCGGCGAATTCGACGGGTAGTTCTGGCCCAGCGGGTCGCGCGTCGTGCAGTCGTCGGTCTCGCGCAGCTGGTAGCGGTTGTAGCGCGACTGCGGGTAGCCGGAGACGAGCGGCTTCGCGAGCTGGTCGTCGACCCAGGCGTTCACCCCGCCCTTCGCGGCCACGTCGGCCGCGCCGGCCTGCGACGCGCCGAAAGTCGCCTGGTTGAGCAGGCGCCACACGTCTGCATCACGCGGCAGCGAAGCGGGCGGCGCCGGCGCCGCGGTCACGATCTGGTCGAGCGTCGTGCTGACGTTGCCCACGCTGTCGACCGCGTCGGCGCGGTAGCGCGTCTGCCCGGTCGAATTGACCACGTCGGTCATCGTGTACGGCGACGCGGTCTTCTCGCCGATGTTCGTGCCGTTGCGGTAGAAGCGCACCTTCGCGATCGTGCCGTCGGAATCCGAGGCCGAGGCGGTCAGCGTCACCGTGGCCGGTGCCACCACCAGCGTCTGCGAGAGCGACAGCGACACCGAGGGCTTCTTGTTGAGCTGCTGCGCGTTGCCCGACGTCACGTCGACCTCGGGCGTCGACGTGGATGCACCCTTGTTGTCGTAGGCCGTGGCCTTGAACTTGTAGATGCCCGGCACCGTCGTCGTGTAGCTGAACTTGTAAGGCGGCGTGGTGATCTCGGCGCGCTGGGTTCCGTTCTGGTAGAAGCGCACGCGGGCGATCGTGCCGTCGTCGTCGGTCGCGGTTGCGGTCATCGTCACCGTGCCGGGGAAGTCGATCGTCGTGTCGGAGACCGTCATCGACACCTTCGGCGCGATGTTGGTCGCGTTCCCGACCGACACGTTCACGTCGGCGCTGGTCGTGTTCGCGCCCTTGTCGTCGGTCGCGGTCGCCGTGAACTTGTAGATCGCGTTGGACGGCGCGTTGTAGACCGTCGAGTACGGCGCCGTGGTGTCTTCGCCGATCTTGTTGCCGTTCACGTAGAAGGTCACCTTGACCACGGTTCCGTCTTCGTCGGCCGCCGTCGCGTTGAGCGTGATCGCTCCGGGCGCCGGCAGCGACGCAGGCGACGCCGCGAGCGTGATCGTGGGCGACTTGTTCACGAGCGACCCGACCTCCACGCCGACCTGCGGCGTCGACGTCGATCCGCCCTTGTCGTCGTACGCGGTCGCGCTGAACTTGTAGAGCTTCGCCGTGGCCGCGTTGTATGTATGGGTGTACGGCGGGGCCGAGACGTCGGCGATCTTGCCGCCGTTCTCGAAGAAACTCACCTTGGTGATCGTTCCGTCGTTGTCGATAGCGGTCGCCGTCAGCGTGATCGGCCCGGGCGCGGGCAGCGACGCGGGCGAGGCTGACATCGTGACGACCGGCAACTGGTTGGACGTGCCGCCGGCCACGACGCTGACGGTGCCGCTCGAGCCGGGCATGCCGAGGTTGTCGTAGCCGACCGCCCGGAACGCGTAGGTGCCCGCCGTCGTGATCGGATAGTTCATCGCGTGCGGGGCCGCGTAGGTCGTTCCCACCAGCGCGTCGTTCACGTAGAACTCGACGCGCGCCACGCTGCCGTCGGCGTCGATCGAGGTGGCCGTGATCGACACGATCGCGGGCACCGTGGGAACCGTCGAAGGCGAGACCGAGACGCTGGTGACCGGCGGATTGTTGACCGGGGCCGCCCCGCCCGTCGGGAGGACCTCGTACGCGACGCCCTCGTAGAGGAAGAACGGATAGCGCTGCAGGACCATGTCGCGCTCGGCGACGTTGGTCGTGAAGAAGTGCGCGCCGGTGTTGCTGTTGAAGAACCGGTACAGCGCGACCTTGCCCGGACCGGCCGACGCGGGCGCCCAGTACGCCGGACCTTCGAACGCGAACACCGGATAGGCCGCGAGAACGAAGTTCTTCTCGGCCTCCGACTGCGTGTAGAAGTGGGTACCGGTGCTCCGGTTGAAGAACCGGTAGACCGGCAGGCTGCCGGCCTGCGAAGTCTGATACGCGTAGTACGCCGGGCCTTCGTAGAGGAACTGCGCGTACTTGGCGAGGACGAGATCGCGCTCGGCCGGGTTGATCGTGTAGAAGTGCGTGCCGGTCTGCGAATTGAAGAACCGGTACACGGGCATCGGCGTCTGCGCCTGCGCGGCGCCGGCGAACGCGGCGAGCGTCAGTGCGGCGATGGCGCAAAGAGTGCGCGCGACGGCGCGGATTGCGCGTGGGTTCGCTTGGATCTGACGCATCGCCTCGGACCTCCCCTGCCGTCGGTGCCCCCGGGCCGCCGCGACGCGCGCTACGGCCATCAGACCGGATTATTCCATCGGCATAACTTCGGAATCAAGCCCCGTTCGTCGTTTCGCCGGCGATGGGCCGTCGAACCGGAACTCTTTACCGGAAGCGCTTGAGAATGCTGCGGGAAATGCTTGTTTTTACTTGATTTATGGATCACAGCAGATCAGCGACGGAACGAACGACGCCCAGGTTCATGACGTGGGAATGGTGCAGGCCCGCAGGCGACCGACGGCAGGCCCGATCGTGGGATGCCGCTTTCTCCGCCGGATTGGATCAACTCACAACCGCGCGCCCGCGACGCCAACAAATATGACGCGCGAATGTTCGCGCGAAGACCCTCAGGCGAGGAATCCAAGGTTCGAGGTCGGAAACGCGGGCAGGTTCGGAAAGACTTGCGGAAGTTCGGACGGGGCCACGCCGAACCACGACGCGAGCGTCGCGCCCACCTGGTCGAGCGCGGTCGTCGGGATCCACTGGCCTTCGTCACCCGCGTCGTCGGCGCCGCCGATCGCGAGCGACGGGAACTTGCCGTAGAACGTTCCGCCCTTCACGGCGCCACCCATCACGAACTGGTGGCTCCCCCAGGCGTGGTCGGTGCCGTCGTTGGCGTTCACGCGGAAGGTGCGACTGAAGTCGGAGAGCGTGAACGTGGTCACGCCCGCGGAGACGCCGAGCGCATCGATGGCGCGCTGGAACGCCGCCATCGCAGGTCCCAGTTCGTCGAGGCGCCGGGCGAGTTCGCCGCGCTGGCTCGCGTGCGTGTCGTAGCCGCCCATCGCGGTGAAGAACAGGTGCCGCCGGACTCCCAGCGCGGTGCGCCCCGCGATCAGCGTCGCGACACGCCGGAGCTGGTCGGCGAGCCCCGAGTAGACACCTTCGAACGCCGTGTCGACGACCGGCAGGTCGGCGTTGATCGCCCGGTTGACCGTCTCCGCGCTCTTCAGCGCGAGGTCCATCGTGTCCGCCGCCTTGGCGACGATGACGTTGTCGCGATCGACCGCCAGGAGTTGCCGCATCGCATCCAGTCGCAGCCGGCCATACCCCGAGTCGGTGTCTCCGGCGAGCCCGTTGCCGCCGTCGTCCGGCAGCGCGAGCGGCACCGAGGTCTCGCCCACCGTGAACAGCGCGTCGCCGTCGAGCGAGATCACGCCCGGAATCGCGAGCGTCGCGTTGCCGGCCGCCGTCCGGTCGGCGATGCGCCCGCCCCACCCGGTGTTGACCAGCGCGCCGGGGACCAGCCCCTGCCACTGCAACTGCTGGTCCGAGTGCGAGAACAGATTGCGCGGCGCCTTGCTGCCCGCCTGATAACCCGCGCGCGTGAGCGGTGCGAGGAGCGGGCCGGCGTTGCAGACCACCGCGAGCTTCTTCGCCGCGAACAGGGGCGCGAGGTCGCCGAGTTGCGGATGCAGTCCGAAGCGGGCCGGGGAAGACGCGGGCGAGATCGGAACCAGCTCGCTCCGATCGAGTCCCATCGAGCCGCCGCGCACCGCTCCGTACGCCGCGTAGTCGTCGTAGGGCACCACCATGTCGTTGCTGTCGGCGCCCCCGTAGAGGAAGACGCAGACCAGAGCCTTGTAGTCGGCCGCCGGAACCTGCGCACTCGCGCGCGGCAGCGCGAAGTTCGCGAGCCGGGGCACGAGGCCCGCGGCGGCGAGACCGCTGGCGCCCGCGAGCAGACGGCGGCGGAACGGGTCGACGCGTCGCATCGTCATCTCCTGGTCACCGGGCGACCTGGAACTGGAACGACGTGGCCACGAGGAAGAGGCCGGTGCGCGCCCGTTCGTCCGCGTCGTCGATCCGCGCCAGCGTGTCGTAGAGCGTCGCCTTCGTGGCGGGAGGCATCCCGCCGCCGAAGAAGCGGTCGTCGAGCGCGGCGACGAGCTTGCGCGTGTCCGCCGCGAGCGCGACCCAGGGCGCGATCGTCACGTGCGTCCCGATCGAACCCGGGACTTCGTCGTCGCGTTCGATGCCGTCCCACCACAGCATCGCGTGCACGAAGTTGCTCCGGGCGAGCACGGTGTTGGTGTTGTGGATGCCCATCGGCGGCGCGACGACGTCGGTCCCGGGGATCCGGTACTCGGCCGGGAAGTAGTTGAACACCGACGGCGCGTAGTAGACGTTCTGCCCCATGGCCCGCGTGACCTCGTCGAGCCAGATGCCGTCGCTCTGCGCGCCCGCTCCACGCAGGAATGCGGTCACGAACGAAGCGGGGTCGCGGAATCGTCCGTATCGCGGATTCGCGTCCGGCACGCTGCGCGCCTCGGGATCGAGCAGGATCGCGCGCACGACCGCCTTCAGGTTGCCGCGCATCCCGGTGCCGTCGTTCTCGAACACGGCGGCCACCCGGTCGACGTACGCGGGCGTGGGCGAGCCGGTCACGAGGTGCCGGATCAGTTGCCGGCCGATGAACGGCCCGACGTTCGGGTGCAGGAAGACGTTGCGGAGCGCACCGCGCACGTCGGAGTCCGGCGCCTGCCCCGGAGGCAGGCTGAGTCCCATCAGAAGCCTCTTCGCTCCGGTGTCGTGCAGCGAGGGTTCCGCCTCCATCGGCGCGCCGTAGTAGCGCGGCCGCTCGTCGTGCTTGGGCACCATGCCCGGATAGGGCGCGTAGGTCCAGCCGGTGAACGCGCGCGCGAATGCCTTCACTTCCGGCTGGCCGTAGGTCGGCACCGGCTGACCCAGCGCGTCGAGGAGCGGTGTGCCGTCGCGCTTCAGCTCGTAGGTGCCGATCGAGAAGAGCTGCAGGAGTTCGCGCGCGAAGTTCTCGTTCGGCTCGGTCCCCTCTTCCGGGTCGGCCTTCGCGTTGTCCACCATGTCGAGGTAGTGGCCCATCGCGGGCGAGCGCGTGATGTCGTAGAGCAGGCCCTCGAAGTTGCCGAACGCGTTGTCGGCGAGCATCTGGTGCCAGCGCGCCTGCACGTAGGCGGTCTCCATGTCCGGATCCTTCATGCCGGACACCACGAAGATCTGCGACAGCGCCCACGCGACGCGCTGGCGCAGCTGGTCGGGCGCGGACAGCGCGTTGGTGAAGAACTGCGCGCGCAGCTTGAACAGCGTCAGCTGGTCCACGGCACAGCGGTAGATCGCCGTGTCGCGCGCCGCCGAGAACGAGCAGTTCGTGCTCTCGTCGAGCGATTCGTAGAAGTAGCTGGCCTTCGGATAGCCGCTCGACGCGCGGGCGAACTGGTCTTCGACCCACGCGGCGGCCCCCATCGACACCGCGCGGTCGACCTCGGCGGGTGTCGCGCCGAACGTCGCCTGGTCGACCAGGCGGAACGCGTCGCGCCGCGCCAGCGCCTGCGGTCCGGGAGACGGCGCGAGCGCGTAGTACGCGATGCCCTCGTAGGCGAACCACGGCCAGGTGCGCAGCACGAGGTCCTTCTCGGCTTCGTCGGCGGTGTAGAAGTGGGTTCGCGTCTGCGTGTTGTAGAAGCGGTGCACCGGCAGGCGGTCGGCCGCGTCGTCCGGGTACGCGTGATAGACCGCGCCTTCATCGGCGAACTGCGGCCAGGTCGCGAGGATGCGCGCTCGCTCCGAGTCGCTCGCCGTGTAGAAGTGCGCGCCGGTGTCGCGGTTGAAGAACCGCCACACGGTCACGGTCCCGGCATCGGAGGTCGACAGCGCCCGCCACACCACGCCTTCGTCGGCGAACTGCGGCCAGGTCGCGAGCACGAACGCACGCTCGGACGCGCTCGCGGTGTAGAAGTGGACGCCGGTGCTCCGGTTGAACATCCGGTACACGTCGGTCGCGGCGCCGGCCTTGAGGGTGGCGCGGGAGGACGTCCGGACCGGCGTGAGCGCCGACCGGGACGGCGACGGCGTCGTCGGCTTGAGGCGCTGGCGAAGCGAAGGCGCCGTGCCGGAACCGGGCTTCGCCGCTTCAGGCGCAACCGGCGAGGCCATCGGAGCCGCCCCGGCGGCAAACGAAAGTACGAGCCAGGCCGCGATCCCGACCGACCAGCCTGCGATCCACAGGACCGTGAGGCGTCCGGGCGCAGCATGGCGTCCGTCGCGGTGCTGAAGGCTCAACGTCCGGGTCGATCCGTTCCGCGCGCGCATGGTTCCGGTTGCGCCCGGTGCCGCCGGACGCGAAGCTATGCCAACGTCATAACCCTAGCCCGGATTGTTGTGCTGCGCAAGTGGGGCGGCATCGGGAAGCCTCCGGCACCCCGGATCCCACGGACCGAACTTTGGTCCGTGGGACGTCCGTGGGATCCGGGGTGTGGTCGCGCCCCGCCGCCACGTCCCCGAACCTGCTGGTCCGGATGGGCGGGCGAAACTTCCCGGCCACACCGGGCAGCGCGAGAGTTCTGAACGACCGTGGCGGATGACCCCCGGGCCCCCGGGGGTTCGTCCGGCAGACACGACGACCACCGGTCCCGCGCGGTGACGGACCGCGCATCCGGCATTCGGGAACGGCGTGCTGTCGCGCCGCCTCCGTCTCCGGCGGTTGTCCTGCACAGACCTCCCCGAAACGCGCGCCCGCCAGCCCTCCCGGGCGGCGGGCGCACGACCGGGACGGGACCGAGTCAGGACTGCCGGCGGTGCATCCGATCGCGCATGGACGGGTGACGATCGTCCATCGAGGCTACCCGCTCGCGGATCGCATCGCGCACGAGCGCCTTCTGGTCCGGACGCAGGTTCGCGTAGAACGCGAGCCACTGGTCGCGAAGCGCCCGCCTCGAGGCGCGACCCTGGTCCTCCGCGGTGTCGAAGGCGTCCGAGACCGCCGCGAGGTCCGGCTCGGGCTTCGCGAGTTCGGCGTCGACCTTCGCTCGGACATCCGCGCGGGACGCAATCGCCTGATCGCGCGCCTGCTTCATCTGGGCGGTAATGCGATCGAACGCGACCTGCTGCGACGTGTCGAGCGCGAGCCGGTCCTTGAGCGACCCCAGCACGTGCTCGATCATGCCGCCCGATCCGGGCATCGCGCCCGGAGGGCCGCCGAACGGCCCGCGACCGGCGCCCGGCCCCGGACCGGCCGCGAAGGCGACGCCGGCCGACGCGAGCACGAGCCCGGCGAACACGGATGCGACGAGGTGCTGCGGACCGCGGGACTGGCTGGATGCGGTTTGCGACATGGCAGTTTCCTTTCCTGGGCTGGAGTTTCCCGGCGGCCTTGCGTCTCCGTCGGGTTCGAAGGCTTGGACGCCGATCCTCCGCTGGCGTTTCCCCTGGCACCAGCCGAATCTGAAACCGGACGTTTCGGCCGCGACCCGCTCGTTACAATCGGTTACACCCGTCCCCGACCCGGTGGTCGGCCGCAGGTTCCAATCCGGCATGAACACGAAGGCGGCGCCGCAACCCCGCATCCTGGTCGTCGACGACGACGTGCGCCTGCGCGACCTCCTCACCCGCTACCTGGCCGAACAGGGGTTCGACGCGAAGGCGATCGCCGACGCGCGGGACCTGGACAAGCGGCTGCAGCGCGACCCGCCGGCGCTCCTAGTGCTCGACCTCATGCTCCCCGGGGAGGACGGCCTCGCCGTGTGCCGCCGCCTGCGGGCGTCCGGCGAGGACGTCCCGATCATCATGCTGACCGCGAAGGGCGAGGACGTCGACCGCATCGTGGGCCTCGAAATGGGCGCCGACGACTACCTCCCCAAGCCGTTCAATCCGCGCGAACTGGTGGCGCGCATCCACGCGGTGCTGCGCAGGCACGCGCTGAAGCCCGCGGCGGGCGCGCCGACCGACTCCGGCGTGATTGCGTTCGGCCGCCACCGGCTCGACCTCGCAGCGCGAACGCTCTCGGCCGACGGCCAGGTGACCCACCTCACGACCGGCGAGTACTCGCTGATCCGGGTGTTCTCGCAGCATCCGCGCCAGCCGCTCGCGCGCGAGAAGCTCATGCAGCTCGCGCGCGGACGCGACCACGAGGTGTTCGACCGCGCGATCGACGTGCAGGTGTCGAGGGTGCGCAAGCTGGTGGAGCCCGATCCGGCGAACCCGCGCTACATCCAGACCGTCTGGGGGACCGGCTACGTCTACGTGCCCGACGACGCCGGCGAAGCATCGTCGTGAGCCTCCTGCCGCGATCGCTGTTCGGGCGCCTCACGCTGCTCCTGTGCGCCGTGGTCGCGGTGGCGACCGCCTCGATGATCCTGCTGTTCCGGCAGGACCGCGCGGCGCTGGTCGCGCGCCACATCGGCGACACGACCATCGCGCAGGTCCAGTCGCTGCGCGCCGCGATGGAGGCCGCGGGAAACCTCGACCGGCGCGAGACGCTCGTGCGCCTCGGCCGCGAGTTCGGCGCGCGCGTGTTCCCCGAGTCCGAGCGCCCGCGCCTGGGTCAGCCCGGCATGCCGCACTCGCCGCTCGTCGCCGGGCTCGCGGAACGCCTGCGCGAGGAGTTGGGACCCGGCACCGACCTGCGCGTGATGCCGGGCCGCCAGCAGTTCCTGGTCCGGCTCGAAGTGGCAGGCACGCCTTACTGGGCCGCGTTCCCGCTGCCCGCCCCGCGCCGGGACGACGACGCGCCTTCGCGCGCGCTCCTGTGGTCGCTCGCGATCGTCGCGCTGCTGCTCGCGGCGGCCTACGCGTTCGCGCGCGTGATCGCGCGGCCGCTGCGGGAGCTGAATGCCGCGGTCGATGAACTGGGTCGCGGCGGCACGCCAGCGCCGCTTCCCGAGTCGGGCCCCTCGGAGATCGCCGCCGTCAACCGCCGCTTCAACGCGATGCTCGCGAACCTCACGCAGGCCGAGCGGGACCGGGCGCTCCTGCTCGCCGGCGTGTCGCACGACCTGCGCACGCCGCTCGCGCGCCTGCGCCTCGGTGTCGAGATGGCAGCGGAGCCGTCCGCGCGGCCCGGCATGGTCGCCGACATCGAGGAGATGGACCGCATCGTCGGCCAGTTCCTCGACTTCGCGCGCGCCGACGCGGACCCTGCGCGCGAGCGCGTCGCACTCGATCCGATCGTGGAGGCCTGCGTCGACCGCTACGCTGCGGCCGGGCGCGACGTGGTCTTCCTCCCCGGCGGCGTGCGAGCGTTCCCGATGAAGGGCCCCGCGATCTCGCGGCTGGTCGCGAACCTCGTCGACAACGCGCTGGCCTACGGCGCGCCGCCGGTCGAGGTCGCCACCGGCAGCGACGGGAAGTTCGCGACGATCGAGGTCCGCGACCGCGGTCCGGGCATCGCGCCCGGCGACGTCGAGCGCCTCAAGCGACCGTTCACGCGCGCGAGCGACGCGCGCTCGCGCGAGGACGGCGCAGCGGGCGCGGGACTCGGCCTCGCGATCGTCGAACGGATCGCGCGGATGCACGGCGGCACGCTGGAACTCCTGCCGCGGGAAGGCGGAGGCACGGTCGCCCGCGTGCGGCTCGCAACCGGCGAGTGATCCGCACCGGGCTCAGCAGGCGCCTGCGATGCGCGCAAGACGCCGGAACGGGTCAGGCGCTCTCGAGCAGCACCACCGCTTCCGCGGCGATGCCCTCGCCCCTCCCGGTGAAGCCGAGCCTCTCGGTCGTGGTCGCCTTGACGCTCACGTCGTCGAGCGGGCAGCCCAGGTCGGCGGCGATGTTCGCGCGCATCGCCGCGACGTGGGGCGCGAGCTTCGGCGCCTGCGCGACGATCGTCGCGTCGACGTTGCCGATCGCGTAGCCGCGCTCCTCCATCATCCCGGCGATGCGGCGCAGGAGCGCGCGGCTGTCCGCCCCCTTCCAGCGCGGATCGGTGTCCGGGAAGTGCCTCCCGAGGTCCCCGAGAGCGAGCGCACCGAGGATCGCGTCGCCGATCGCGTGGATCAGGACGTCCGCGTCCGAGTGACCGTCGAGGCCCCGGTCGTGCGGAACGTCGACGCCGCCCAACACGAGCCTGCGTCCCGGGACGAGGGCGTGGACATCGAATCCGGTGCCGATGCGCATCGTCATGCGGTGTTCTCCCTGCTGCGGGCGGCGAGCGTCCTTCGACTCGACGCCATTCCGCGAAAACCGGCGACGGGCCGCATCGTCAGATCAGCTTCGCGATCCGCTCCTCGTCGAGCGGTCGGAATCCCATGCGCTCGTAGAAGCGCCACGCACCGGCATTGTCGCGATGGCAGGCGGAGTCGATCCGCATCACGCCTTCGGCGCGCAGCCGGTCGGCGAGCGCCCCGAGCATCGCGCTGCCCACACCCCTCCCCTGCCAGCCGTCGCGCACCGCCACGTCGTCCAGCTTCGCGACGATGCCCCCGCGCGACGTCGAGATCGCGCGGCAGACGACGCACGCGCCGACCGCCGTGCGCCTCCCGCCCTCGACCGTCCACGCGATCCACACGAATCCCAGGTCGGGCCGCGCGATGAACAGCGCGAGGGCGCGGTCGAGCGCCCCGTGGCCGCCGTCGCCGTAGGCGGCCGACGACGCGAGGTAGTGCTCGTCGCCCGACAGGAAGGCGCCGAGGATCGTCCGTGCCTCGGCGAGTGTCGCGCCGGTCATCGGCTCGCAGGCGATCGCGACCGCCTGCGCCGCGGCGCTCACGCCTCCTCCGCATCGACGAGCGGCGCCAGCGCGGCGCGGACGCGCGGCGGCACTTCCGCGGGGCGGCGGGTCGCGCGGTCGACCCAGACGTGCACGAAGCGTCCCGTGGCCGCGGGCTCGTCCTCGCCGCGCCGGAACAGGCCGATCCGGTAGGCGACGCTCGAGCGGCCGAGGCGGGTCACGACGAGCCCGGCATCGACCGTCTCGGGAAACGACAGCGGCGCGTGGAACGCGCACGACGTCTCCGCCACCAGACCGATCACCGGCGCGAGCGCGATGTCGTGCCCGCCTTCGCGGATCAGGTGCTCGTTCACCGCGGTGTCGAAGTACGAGTAGTAGGTCACGTTGTTCACGTGGCCGTAGCTGTCGTTGTCCATCCATCGCGTCGGGATCGCGAGGAAGCGACGGTACGCCGCGCGCGGTGGCCGCCCGGTGCTCATCGGCGCGGAGCCGGCGACGCGCCGATCATGCGTTCGTCGAGGAGTTCGATCCAGTGCCGCACCGGACGCGAGGTGCCCGCCGCGAGGTGCGCCTGGCAGCCGACGTTCGCGGTCGCGATCACGTTCGGGCGGTCGGCCTCGAGTGCCGCGAGCTTGTTGCGGCGCAGCTCCATCGCGATTCCCGGCTGCAGGATCGAATAGGTGCCGGCCGAGCCGCAGCACAGGTGCGCGTCCGCGACCGGCAACAGCTCGTGGCCGATCGCGCGCAGGATCTCCTCGACCTCGCCGACGATCTTCATGCCGTGCTGCAGCGAGCAGGGCGAATGGAAGGCGACGCGCTGCGGGCCCCGGTCCATCGCGATCAGAGGCGCGACCTTCTTCCACTCGGGCGCCACGACCTCGACCGTGTCGCGCGCGAGCGCCGCCACGCGCGCGGCCTTCGCCGCGTACGCGGGGTCCTGCGCGAGCAGGTGGCCGTAGTCCTTCACCATGGCGCCGCAGCCGCTCGCGGTGACGACGATCGCCTCGGCGCCCCGCTCGATCTCGGTCCACCACGCGTCGATGTTGCGGCGCGCGAAAGCCTTCGCCTCCTCGTGATCGTTGAGATGGAACGGGACCGCCGCGCAGCAGCCGCCGCCCGCGCGCACGAGCGAGATGCCGACGCGGTCGAGCACGCGCGCGAGCGCGGCGTCGGTGGCCGGCGCGATCGACGGCTGGACGCAGCCTTCGAGCGCGACCATGCGGCGCGAGTGACGCGGCGGCGGCCACGCGCCCGCGTCCTGCGACGACGGGATGCGGCGGCCGAGCTCGCGCGGCACGAATCCCTTCGCGATGCGCCCCAGCGCCAGCGCTCCGCCGAACAGCGCGCGCGAGGCGAGGCCCTTCCGCAGCGACCAGCGCAACGCCGCCTCCGCCGGGGGACGCCCCACCTTCGTCTCGACGATCCCGCGGCCGATGTCCACGAGCCGGCCGTAGCGCACGCCCGACGGGCAGGTCGTCTCGCAGGAGCGGCAGGTCAGGCATCGGTCGAGGTGGAGCTGGGTCCGCGACGTCACCGGCGCGCCTTCGAGCACCTGCTTGATGAGATAGATGCGCCCGCGCGGCCCGTCGCGCTCGTCGCCCAGGAGCTGGTAGGTCGGACAGGTCGCGGTGCAGAAGCCGCAGTGGACGCAGGCGCGCAGGATCGCTTCGGCCTCCTCGCCCTCGGGCGTGCCGCGGAATTCGGGAGCGAGGTTGGTCTGCATCAGAACACCGAGGACAGCCGTCCCGGGTTGAGGATGCCCTGGGGATCGAAAGTCGACTTGAGCCGCTTGTGCAGGCCGGCGAGGACCGGCGGCAGCGGATGGAACACCGGCGCCGCGCGATCGGCGGCCCGAAACAAGGTCGCGTGCCCGCCCTGCGCTACGGCCCACGACCGGATCTTCGCCGTGTCGGCCCGCGGGCCGGACGCGAGCCAGCGCAGCGCACCGCCCCATTCGACGAGCTGGTCGCCGCCGAGGTCGGAGTACGGCGCCGTCGAGCGCACCGAGAGCCGCCACAGCGGCGTGCGCGAAGCGGCGGCGCCGGCGAAGAACGCGTGGCGCTGATCGCGCACCGAGTCCCAGAACGCGCCGGCCTCGACTGGCGCCTCGCCTCCCAGCTTCGCGACCGCCGACGCCACGGCCGGCGCCGCCCCCGACAGGCGCAGCGCGAGCCGGCCCTGGTGAAGGCAGGTCGCCGAGATCGGGAGCGGCTGGCCGCCCCACTCGTTCACCTTCCGGATCGCCTCGTCGGCGGACATCTCGAACACGCGCGTCGCCTCCTCGCGCGGCAGCGGAAGGCACTTGAGCGACACCGAGGTGATCGCGCCGAGCGTCCCCATCGCGCCGGTCATCAGGCGCGAGACGTCGAAGCCCGCGACGTTTTTCATCACCCGCCCGCCGAAGGACAGCACCCGGCCGGTGCCGTCGATCACGTTCACGCCGAGCACGAGGTCGCGCGCGGCGCCTGCGTACGGACGGCGAGGTCCGGAGAGTCCCGCTGCGATCGCGCCGCCGAGCGTGCCGCCCGGCGCGAATCGCGGCGGCTCGAACGCGAGCATCTGGCCGGACGCCCGCATCGTCGACTCGATCTCGTCGAGCGGCGTTCCGGCGCGGGCGGTGATCACCAGTTCGGTCGGCTGGTAGTCGACGATGCCCTTCACCGGGCGCAGGTCGAGGATGTCGCCCGCGAGCTTCTCGCCGTAGAAGTCCTTGGTTCCTCCGCCCACGATGCGCAACGGCGAGCGGACCGCCGCAGCGCGGCGGATCGCATCCTGAAGCGCCTCGATCGCGGGGTCGCCCACGGGACTCCTCTAGCCCCTGCCCGCGAGCTTGTCGCGGTAGAGGTTGCGCGGCTCGTCGGCGTCGATCACGGCGGGATCGGCGAGCGCATCGCGCTCCCACTCGCGCATGAACGGGTGTGCGAGCAGGGCGGACAGGTACTCGCCCGCCGCGCCGGCCGGCCGCACGCGGTAGGTCTGGAATCGGAACGCCACCGGCGCGTAGAACGCGTCGGCGAGCGAGACCGGCCCGCAGAGGAACGCGCCTTGCCGGCCGTGGCGGGCGCGTCCTTCGTTCCAGATCTCCTCGACGCGCGCGACGTCCGTCGCGAGCGCGGACGACCACGGCCTGACGTCGAGGCGCTCGCGCACGCACATCGTCATGTCGTCGCGCAGCGCCCGGAACGAGCTGTGCATCTCCGCGGCGATCGAGCGCGCCCAGGCGCGCGTGGCCGCGTCCGCGGGCCAAAGTCCCGGGTGCCGCTCCGCGAGATATTCGGCGATCGCCATCGAATCCCACACGACGGTGCTGCCGTCGTGCAGCGCCGGCACCCAGCCCGACGGCGAGAACGAGCGGTTGGCCGGATTGCGGCTCCCATCCACGAGCCGCACCGGCACCTCGCGAAACGGCGCGCCGGCGAGCTTCATCGCGAACCAGCCGCGCAGCGACCAGGAGCTGTAGTTCTTGTTTCCGACGTACAGCGTGTACATGTCAGGGATCAGGAGTCAGGAGTCAGAGGACAGTCATGGCGGCGAGTCCCGTGGCGGCGCATCGAGCGCCGGTGTCAGGGATCAGGAATCAGAGGACAGAGGACAGTCATGGCGGCGATTCCTGTGGCGGCGCATCGAGCGCCGCCGACCGGTTTCGCGTCGAACGCTGAGAGCGTTCGACGCACCGCGCGGGCGGAAGGGTTTCGCCCATCGCCCATCGCCCATCGCCCATCGCCCATCGCCCATCGCCCATCGCCCATCGCCTCACAACGGCACCGTCTTCCCCGGATTCATGATGTCCAGCGGATCGAGCGCGCGCTTCACCCGGGCCATCAGCTCCACCGCCTCGCCGTGCTCGGCGCGAAGCGCGTCGAGCTTGTGGATGCCGACGCCGTGCTCGCCGGTGCAGGTGCCGCCCATCGCGATCGCCCGCATCGAGACGCGCTTCGCGAACTCGTCCGCCTTCGCGCGCTCGGCCGGATCGTTCGGGTCGAACAGCACGAGCACGTGGAAATTGCCGTCGCCGACGTGGCCCACGATCGCGCAAATCAGGCCGGTGGCATCGATGTCCTCGCGCGTCTCGAGCACGCAATCGGCCAGCCGCGAGATCGGCACGCAGGCGTCGGTCGAGAAGCCGAAACTCCCGGGCTTGAGCGCCAGAGCCGCATAGTAGGCGTTGTGACGCGCCTTCCACAGCGCCGAGCGCTCCTCCTGCGCGACCGCCCAGCGGAACTCGCCGCCGCCGTGCTCCGCGGCGATCTGCTGCATCAGCCCGGCCTGCTCCGCCACGCCGTCCGCGGTGCCGTGGAACTCGAAGAACAGCGTCGGCTTCGCTTCGTAGCCCTCGAGCTTCGAGTAGCGGATGCACGCGTCCATCTGCACCTCGTCGAGGAGTTCGATGCGCGCGACCGGGATCCCCATCTGCATCGCGGCAATGACCGTCTGCACCGCCTCGCGCAAGCCGGGAAACTGCGCGACCGCCGCGGACACCGCCTCCGGCACGCCATGGAGGCGCAGGCTCACCTCGGTGATGATGCCGAGCGTCCCTTCGCTGCCGACGTACAGGCGAGTCAGGTCGTAGCCGGCGGAAGACTTGCGCGCCCGGCCGCCGGTGCGCACGATCCGCCCTTCCGGCGTCACCACGGTAAGCCCGAGCACGTTCTCGCGCATCGTGCCGTAGCGGACCGCGTTGGTGCCCGACGCGCGCGTCGCCGCCATGCCGCCGAGCGTCGCGTTCGCGCCCGGATCGATCGGGAAGAACAGCCCGGTGCCCTTGAGTTCGGCGTTGAGTTGTTCGCGCGTGACGCCCGCCTGCACGCGGCAGTCGAGGTCTTCCGCATTGACCTCGAGCACGCGGTTCATCTGCGAGAGGTCGATGCACACGCCGCCGTGGATCGCCGCGACGTGGCCTTCGAGCGAGGTGCCGACGCCGAAGGCGATCACCGGAACCCGGTGCGCCGCGCACGCGCGCACGACCTCGGCCACCTCCTCGTTCGTGTGCGGGAACACGACGACGTCGGGCAGCGCGGCGTCGGCGAGGCCCTCGCCGTGGCCGTGCTGCTCGCGGATCGACAGGTTGACGACGGCGCGCTCGGCGAAGCGCGACGCGAGTTCGCCCTCGAGCGCCGCCAGCGCCTCGGGGGCGAAGCGGCGGTCGCGGGAGATCGGTGCGTTCATGGCGGAATCCTCGAAGTCAGAACCTCGGCAGTTCGGGATGGCGGAGTTCGCCGCGGTGGACGTGCATCCGGCCAAACTCGGCGCAGCGCGCGAGCGTGGGCACGGCCTTGCCCGGGTTGAGCAGGCCGGCGGAATCGAACGCGTTCTTCACGCCGAGGAAGCGGTCGAGTTCGTCGGGCGCGAACTGCGAGCACATCGACGAGAGCTTCTCGATGCCGACACCGTGCTCGCCGGTGATCGTGCCGCCGACTTCGATGCACAGCGCCAGGATACGGTCGCCGAACGCGATCGTCTTCTCGATTTCGCCTTCGCGGTTCGCGTCGAACAGGATCAGCGGATGCAGGTTGCCGTCGCCGGCGTGGAAGACGTTCGCGCAGGGCAGACCGAACTCGCGCGACCACTCGGCGGTCCTGCGCAGGACCAGGGGCAGCGCCCCGCGCGGAATCGTGCCGTCGATGCAGTAGTAGTCGGGCGAGATGCGGCCCACCGCGGGAAACGCGTTCTTGCGTCCCGACCACAGGAGCCTGCGCTCCTTCTCGTCGCGCGAAACGCGGATCGACGTCGCGCCCGAGGCGGTCAGGATCCGCCGGATCTCGCCCATCTCGTGCTCGACCTCCTCGGGCGTGCCGTCGGACTCGACCAGCAGCACGGCCGCCGCGTCGAGCGGGTAATCTGCGCGCACGAACTGTTCGACCGCGCGGGTGGCGGGCTGGTCCATCATCTCGAGTCCGGCCGGAATGATGCCCTCGCCGATGATCGCGCCCACCGCAGCGCCGGCTTTCTCGACGTCGTCGAAGGCCGCGAGCGCCACCTGCGCCCTCTGGGGTTTCGGCAGCAGGCGCACGGTGATCTCGGTGATGACCGCGAGCAGGCCCTCGCTGCCGGTGACGAGCGCCAGCAGATCGTAGCCCGACGAATCGAGCGACGCGCCGCCGAACTCCACCGCATCCCCGTCGACCAGGAGCGCGCGCACGCGCTGCACGTTGTGCACGGTGAGGCCGTACTTGAGGCAATGCACGCCGCCCGCGTTCTCGGCCACGTTGCCGCCGATCGAGCAGGCGATCTGCGACGACGGGTCGGGCGCGTAGTAGAGCCCGTGGGGCGCGGCCGCCTCCGAGATCGCGAGATTGCGCACGCCCGGCTGCACGACCGCGGTGCGCGAGAGCACGTCGACCGACAGGATCCGGTTGAACTTCGCCATCGACAGCACGACGCCGCGCGGATCAGGAAGCGCTCCCCCCGAAAGGCTCGTGCCCGCGCCGCGCGCGACGACCGGAATCCCTGCGGCGTGGCACACGCGCAGGATCGCGACCACCTGGGCCTCCGTCTCGGGGAGCACCACCGCGGACGGCCGCTCGCGGAACAGCGTGAGGCCGTCGCATTCGTAGGGCTTCGTGTCCTCGGGCGCGGTCAGCAATGCCTCCGGCGGCAGCAGGACCGCAAGTTCGGCGTGCACGTCGGGAGGAAGCATGGGGGTGGAGGCGGCGGTACGCGGCCGCGGAATGCCTCGGTCTCCGATTATTTCACAGTGCCTGCCGGGCCACACGGCTCGCGCTCTCCTGGCGTGTTGCGCGCTCCTGATGGGCGGGGCGCGGGGCGGCAAGCCCGCGACTCGCTACACTTGCGGCATGAACCGCCCCGAGTCGCCCACTGCCGCAAGCCGCTCCGGACCGCTCGCCGGACTGCGGGTGCTCGAGATGGGCGCGCTGATCGCCGGACCGTTCTGCGCCAAGCTCCTCGGGGAACTCGGCGCCGAGGTGGTCAAGATCGAGCCGCCCGGGCAGGGCGACCCTCTGCGGAAGTGGCGCTACATGAAGGACGGCGTGTCGGTCTGGTGGCACGTGCAGTCGCGCAACAAGCGCTCGGTCGCCGTCGACCTCCGCAGACCCGAAGGCCAGGCGATCGCGCGCGAACTCGCGGCACGCGCCGATATCCTGGTCGAGAACTTCCGCCCCGGGACGCTCGAGGGCTGGGGACTCGACTACCCGGTCCTCGCTCGCGCCAACCCGGGGCTGGTGATGGTGCGCATCTCCGGCTACGGCCAGACCGGTCCCTATGCTTCGCGTCCGGGGTTCGGCGTGATCGGCGAGGCGATGGGCGGGCTGCGGCACGTGACCGGGACGCCCGATCGCCCACCCTCGCGCGTCGGCGTGTCGATCGGCGACACGCTTTCGGCGCTCTACGGCGTGATCGGCGCGCTCGCGGCGCTCGAGCACCGGCGTCGAAGCAGCGAGGGGCAGGTCATCGACGTCGCACTCTACGAGAGCGTGTTCTCGGTGATGGAGTCGCTGCTCCCCGAGTTCGACGCGTTCGGCGCGGTGCGCGAGCGCACCGGTTCGATCCTCCCCGGCATCGCGCCGACCTCGGCGTACCGCTGCGCCGACGGGAGCTACGTGCTGATCGCGGGCAACGGCGACTCGATCTTCCGCCGGCTGTGCGGCGCTATGGGCCGCGACGACCTCGCGTCGGACCCGTCGCTCGCGCACAACGACGGTCGCGGCGCGAAGCAGGCCTGGCTCGACGCCGAGATCGAGGCGTGGACTTCCGCCCGCTCGCCCGAGGCGGTGCTCGCCGCGATGGCGGCGGCGGAGGTGCCCGCCTCGCGCATCTACTCGATCCGCGACATCGTGTCCGATCCGCAGTACGCGGCGCGCGAGATGATCCGCGAGGTCCGCACGCACGGCGGCTCGATGCTCAAGGTGCCCGGCGTCGTGCCGAAATTCTCGAAGACCCCGGGAGGATTCACGCGCGGCGGGCCGCGGCTGGGCGAGCACACGCGCGAGGTGCTGCGCGACCTGGGCTACGGCGACGACGCCATCGAGGCGCTGCGGCAGGCCGGCGCCATTGAAATCGCACCGGACTGATCGCCGCGTCGCCAGACAACGGGAAAGCGGAGCCCGGTTCGCGGCTCATGCAGTCTCGCGCTGCTGCCGGCGGCGACGCCGAACGCATGCGTCCGTCCACCCAGCCCCTTGGCGATCGCGCATAATCGCGGCATGAACCCCGCTCCCTCCGCTCCCGCCCCTTCCGACGCCGAACTCAACAGCCTCGCGGCGATCGCGCTCCACGCCGCCTATGCCGACGGCGCGAAAGACGAGCGCGAGCGCGCGCACCTGCGCGAACTCGCCGCGAAGATCGCCGGCGACCGCATCGACCCCGCCGCGCTCGATCGTGCGGCGCTCTCCGGCCCGGCGCCGTTCGCGGAGATGGTGAAGCCGCTCGCGACGCCCGCGATCCGGCGCTATGCCTACGAGATCGCGGTGTCGGTCGCCGCGGCCGACGGCGTGCATTCGGACGGCGAGGCGGCGTACCTGCGCGCACTTGCCTCCGCGCTCGGGCTGCCTGCGGCGGATGCCTCGACCATCGCGGCGGACGCCAACGCGATCGCCGGTGCATCGGCCGCCGCCGCTGGCGGTACTGCGCGCGTCTCCCCCGACGCCGCGGCGCTCGATCAGGCAATCGTGAACGCGGCGATCACCAATGCCGCGCTCGAACTGCTCCCCGAGACGCTCGCGTCGATGGCCATCCTTCCTTTGCAGGCCCGACTGGTCTACCGCATCGGCCAGGCCCACGGCTACGACCTCGATCAGGGGCACATCAAGGAGTTCGTCGCGACGCTCGGCGTCGGCCTCGCCGGACAGTACCTCGAGCAGTTCGGGCGCAAGGTGCTGGGCGGCATCCTGGGCTCGGTGCTGGGCGGGCTCGGGCGCTCGATCGGACGCCAGACCGCGAGTTCCGGCATGGCGTTCGCGACGACCTGGGCTATCGGGCAGGTCGCGAAGCAATACTACGGCGGAGGCCGCACGCTGGACGCCGCGAAGCTCAAGGCCGCGTTCGCGCCGCTCCTGGAGCAGGGCCAGACGCTCGTGCAGCGCTACAGCGGCGAGATCGCGGAACGCGCGAAGACCATCAACGTGCGCAACCTCCCCTCGCTGGTGAGTGGCGCCTGAGCGGACCAGCGGCATGCACGCGGGACGTTCCCATAAATGTCGCATGGGTATAGCATGATCGCTTTCCATCCGCTGCCGACACCATGCTCTGCCCGAAACCCGCCACGAAACCTTCCACCCTCCGCGCCGTCCTGTGCGCCACCGTTTCAGTCGCTGTGTCGATGACGGCGGTTGCGCCTGCATTCGCCCAGACCGCCGAGACGCCGACGGTCCAGGTCGGCGACGCTTGGACCTACGCCCAGACCTCCGACAACGGCAAGGAGAAGAAGGAGACGACCTGGACCCGCAGGGTCACGGCGGTGGGCGGCGACGGCTACGACACGCAGATCGGATCCAGGGCCTACAAGCATGATCCGGCCGGCAACTACGTCAATCCGCGGGGAGCCGAGTTCAACCGCGCGGTCTACAAGTTCCCGATGCAGGTCGGCGCGGAGTGGTCGTACACCGCGAAGTTCGACGCCCCGGTGATCATGGACCAGCGCGGCACGCACAAGGTCGTCGCCTACGAATCGTTGACCGTGCCCGCGGGGACGTTCGACTGCTTCAAGGTCGAGGGCAAGGCCGAAGTCGCCTACAAGGCGTCCTACCACAACGAGGTGCGCGAGACCTACTGGTACTGCCCGAAGGTGAACGGCGTCGCGAAGATCTCGCGCCAGACGGTCGTCAACTCGCGCGACACGCCGTCGTGGCAGGAGAAGCTGGAGCAGGTCCTGACCCGGTACACGCCGAAAGGCTAGAGCACGATCGCGCCGGACGAACTCCCGCGCCCCGTCGCCGCCCGGCGTCGGGCGGCCCGGCGATCCCGGCGCAGTCCCGCGATCGGCGCCGGGCCGAGAAGCGGTGCGCTCCCCGACCCGTCGCGTTTGCGCGAAATGCGCGGAGCTTCGCTAAACGCACCGCCCGCCGTCGACCTCGAGGCACGCGCCGGTGATGAACGCGGCCTCGTCCGAGCAGAAGAACACTGCGGCGGTCGCGATGTCGGAAGGTTGCGACAGTCGGCCGAGCGGGATCGTCGCGACGAACTTCGCGCGCAGTTCCGGCGTGTCCTCGCCCATGAACTGCGCGAGCATCCCGGTCTCGCCCGCCACCGGGTTGATGACGTTGACCCGGATGTTGTCCTTCGCGAGTTCGGCGGCCATCGAGCGCGAGGTCACGATCGCCGCCCCCTTGCTGCCGTTGTACCAGGTGAGCCCGGGCCGAGGCCGCACACCGGCGGTCGACGCGATGGTCACGAAGACACCGTTGCGCTTCGAGCGGAAGTGCGGCACCGCGTGTTTCGCGGTCAGGAACAGGCTCTTGACGTTGACCCGGTAGATGCGGTCGAACTCCTCCTCGGTCACTTCCAGCATCGGCCGGTTGCGGTGCGTCGTGCCGGCATTGTTGACGACCGCGTGCAAGTCTCCGTAGGCGGCCAGCGCGGTCGCCACGAGGCGCGATACATCGGCGTCGTTCGAGACGTCGCCGGCAACCGCATGGGCCGCGCCTCCCGCAGCCACGATCTCGCGCGCGACCCGTGTGGCCGCGCCGCCATCGAGATCGTTGACCACCACCCGCGCGCCTTCCCCGGCGAACCGCCTGGCGATCCCCTCGCCGAATCCCGATCCCGCTCCGGTGACGATCGCCACCTTGCCCTCGAGCCTCATGCTTCTCCTCCCGGTGTCAGACACCGTGTCTGACACCGTGTCTGACACCGTGTCTGACACCGTCAGTTGTGATGGAGCACCACGGTCTTGAGGGTGGTGAACCCGGCCAGAGCCTCGAACCCCTTCTCGCGCCCGTATCCCGAATGCGCGACACCGCCGAACGGAAGTTCGACACCGCCGCCCGCGCCGTAGCTGTTGACGAACACCTGGCCCGCGCGGATCGCGCGAGCGAGACGCAGCTGCCGCGCTCCGTCGCGCGTCCAGACACCGGCGACCAACCCGAAGTCGGTGCCGTTGGCGAGCTTCACCGCGTGCGCCTCGTCGTCGAACGGCATCGCGGCGAGCACCGGCCCGAACACTTCCTCGCGCGCGAGGCGCGAGACAGGCGGCACGTCGCGCACCAGCGTCGGCGCGACGTAGTAGCCCGACGAAGGCGCGCCCGGCACTATCGTGCCCTGCCCGGCCAGTGTCAGCTTGTCGCGCGCGGCGTCGGCGAGAAAGCCCTTCACGCGATCGAGCTGCGAAGCGCGGATCAGCGGGCCACAATCGCGGTCATCGAGCGCGGGGCCCACGGTGAGAGCGCGAAACGCCGCGGAGAGCTTCTCGAGCAACTCCTCGTAGCGCGAACGCTCGACGAGGAGCCGGCTGCCCGCGGAGCAGGTCTGGCCCGCGTTCTGCACGATCGCGTTGACGATCACCGGCACCGCTGCGTCGAGGTCGGCATCCGCGAACACGAGCTGCGGTCCCTTGCCGCCCAGTTCGAGGGTCACGGGACAGTGCCGCTTCGCCGCCTCCTGCGCGACGATCGATCCGGTCGCCGGAGAGCCGGTGAACGACAGGTGGTCGACGCCCTCGTGCGCGGCGAGCGCGATGCCGGCTTCCCGGCCGAGCCCGGTGACGATGTTGAGCGTTCCTTCGGGGAAACCCGCCTCCGAGGCGAGTTCCGCGAGGCGCAGCAGCGACAGGCACGCGTCCTCGGCCGGCTTGACCACGCAGGCGTTGCCCGCCGCGAGCGCGCCGCCGACGCTGCGACCGAAGATCTGCATCGGGTAGTTCCACGGGATGATGTGGCCGGTGACGCCGTGCGCCTCCCGCCAGGTGAGCACCGTGTAGCCCGGCGTGTAGGGAATCGTCTCGCCGTGGAGCTTGTCCGGCGCTCCGGCGTAGAACTCGAAGTACCGGGCACAGGCGGCGGCGTCGGCGCGCGCCTGCTTCATCGGCTTGCCGCAATCGCGCGCCTCGATCCACGCAAGCTCGTCGGCGTGGTCGACAATCGCCCGCGAGAGCGCCATCAGCCTGCGACCCTTCTCGACCGGCGCGAGAGCGCCCCACGCGCCGTCGAACGCCGCGCGCGCGGCCTTCACCGCCGCGTCGACGTCTGGCGCGTCGCCACGCGCGATCGCGGCAAACGGCTTGCCGTCCGAGGGGTCGATTACCGGCAGTTCGGCGCCGGTCAAGGGCGCCCGGAACGCGCCGGCGATGAAATGACGCGCCGGCGTTCGGATGGCGAGCAACGGGTGCGATGCGTTCATGCCGCCCATTGTAGATCGGAGGCCTCAGGCCGGGTTCGCCTCAGCGAGCACTGCAGCGCCGAGGCCGCTCGAAACCCGGGCGAAGACCCGGACTCACTCCACCGGGTGCCGGGTTCGCGCGACCGTTCGCCGCTTTCGTCGCAAGGATCTCCGCCGGCGGTGTGCAGCGTTAGATTGCGCCCATGCAACTTGCGTCCGAGCCGGCATTGTGCCTAAGCTCGGCCACGAGCGGCCGTAACGACGACGGATCGGCAGGTCGATCGACGGACGCCCGAGCCGGGGAGGCCCGTTGACACGCGGTCGGGAACCGTCGGTTCGCGCACAGACCTGCGGCCGAGGCGGGCGTGTGGCCACGCCGCGCCGCGATTCCGGCCGAGCGCCGCGAAGACGAATCGTCCGCCGGGCACTCCTCCTTTCCATCCTGACTTCGCGCCGGTCGCCGCCGTCCCGCGCAATCGGGAGCCCGCAACGGCGTCGACAACCCGTCGCAGGTCGAGCGAACCCGGACCGGGGGAGCCGTGTGCTCGCGAGGCCGGGCGGACTGCCGTTGCGCGCGCAGCCGCTGGCGTCTCAACCGCGACCACGCGAAGCGTAACCGATGAGGGTGTCGGTCGCGATCAGCGAGACGCTTCCGGTAACCTGCGCGCCCGGCACGATCCCGCCGCGCATCGTCACCCGACTACTTCTTCGGCACGAACTTGTGCGCGAGCGTCTGCTCGTCCACGCGCGGCACGTAGGCGATGCCGTCGCGCGTCGCCCACAGGCTCACCTGGAAGTGCAGCGGGATGAGCGCGGTGTCCCCAATCGCGATCTCGGCGGCGCGCTGCAGGTAGGCCTCGCGCTTCACGTCGTCGACCGTCATCAGCGCGTCCTCGGTCAGCGCGTCGACCTTCGTGTTGCTGTAGCGGCCGCGGTTGGCGGTGCCGAAGCCCTTGTCGCGGTTGTAGGTCATCACCAGCGCCTTCAACGAGGACGACGATTCGCCCGTGCCGGTCGACCACCCGGCCTGGAGCACGCTGAACTTGAGGTCGGTGGCCTGCGGGAAGAAGGTGGCCGAGGGCATCGCGACGACCTCGGTCTTCAGGCCGGCTCGCGTCCACATCTGCGCGATCGCCTGCGCGATCTTGGCATCGTTCACGTAGCGGTTATTGGTCGCGTGGAGCGTCAGCGCGAAGCCGTCCGGGTAGCCGGCCTTCGCGAGCAGCGCCTTCGCGCCCTCGGGATCGGCCTTCTCGACCTTCAGGTTCTTCGACGCGCCGAACAGGAAGTCCGGCACGAACTGGCCCGCCGGCACCGCCTCGTTCTCCATCACGCGCTCGACGATGAGCGGGCGGTTGATCGCCATCGAGAGCGCGCGGCGGACGTTCGGATCCTTCAGCGGATTGCGGTCGAGCGCCTTGCCGTCCTTCGCGGTCACGAAGGGTGTCACCGCCCGGTCGCTGTCCATGTGGACGTACATCAGGCGGTCCGAGACCTGGCGGAAGATCGTCAGGCGCTTGTCGGTCTTGAGCTTCGCCACGTCCGCGGTGGGCACGTTCTCGATCGCCTGGACGTCGCCGGACAGGAGCGCCGCGACGCGCGAGGCGTCGTTGGTGAGCAGCCGCAGCGTCACCTTCTCCCAGGGGGACTTGCCGCCCCACCAGCCGTCGTTGCGGACGAGTTCGATCCGGTCGCCCTTGGCATAGCGCACGAGCTTGTACGGACCGGTGCCGATCGCCGCCTTGCCGTTGTTGAACTCCTCGGTGGTGCCCTTCGCCGCCTCCTTCGACACGATCACGATCTGCGTCATGTCGGTGGGCATCAGCGGATAGGGCTGCGCGGTGTGGAAGCGGATCGTGTACGGGTCGACGACCTCGATCTTCCGGATCTGCTTGGTGTACGCGGTGAACGGGCTCGGGCTGTTCGGCACCTTCGGCACGCGCTCGATCGACGCGACCACGTCGGCGGCCGTGAAGTCGCTGCCGTCGGAGAACTTGACGCCGCGCCGCAGCTTGAACTCCCACACCGTCGGCTCGACCGGCTTCCACTCGGTCGCGAGCCCAGGCATCGGCTGCGACTTCTCGCTGCGCAGGACCAGCGTGTCGAACAGGTGCAACGCGACCGCGTTGTTCGGCGTGAGGTTGTGGTAGTGCGGATCGATCGACGTGACGTCGGCGGAGAGGCCGATAACCAGATTCGCGGCTTGCGCGGAGAAGGCCGCGGACGCGACGAGCGCGGCTGCGAACGAACGTATCGACGGCATGCGGGGCTCCCTGCGATCGGGGTGGACGGCGCCGGACATGGGCGCGGGCGGCGGAAGCATAGCAAGAGCGGCGCGCGAATTGTAACCAGCCGTGTGCAACGCCGCAGCGGCGTCAACCCGCCGCTGCGCGCGTCCGTTGTGGGATCGAGTGGTGCGCGATGCGTACCGTCCGATCGAGGAGTCCAGCATGAATCGCCGACTTTCCCGTCCTCTCGCGGCCGCCGCCTTCGCCGTCGCCGCCCTCGCCCCGGTGGCCGCCTCGGCCGGCAACGTTTCGTGGGGGGTGTCGTTCGGTGTCCCCGGCTTTGCCGCCTTCGCGGGTCACCCCGCGGTCGGATGGGGTCCGGTCGTCCGCCCCGTGGCGCCGGTCTTCGTCGCCCCGAGGGTCGTCGTCGCGCCCGCGCCGGTCCTGGTGCCTGCACCGGTCTTCGTACCCGCCGCGGTCATCGTGAGGCCGGTGCGCTGGCACCGGCCGCGACCGTTCGTGGTCTACCGCAGGTGGTAGGCGCCAGCGCGGGCCGGCCTCCGGATCGGCGCAACCGAAGGATCAGCGTGCGTAGCGGATGCGGTAGATCGCGCCCGCGTAATCGTCGCTGACCAGAAGCGATCCGTCCGGCGCGACGAGGACGTCCGCAGGCCGTCCCCAGAACGAGCCGCCGTCGAGCCAGCCTTCGGCGAAGGTCTCGTAGTTCACTGCGCGTCCGTTGCCGTCAAGGCGCACGAGCGTCACGCGGTAGCCGATCTTCGTCGAGCGGTTCCACGACCCCTGCTCCGCGATGAACACCTGGTCGCGGTAGGCGGCCGGAAACTGCGTGCCGGTGTAGAAACGCATGCCGAGCGGTGCGACGTGCGGGCCGAGATTCTGCGCCGGAGCGACGAACTCGCTGCACGCGCGCTGGGAACCGAACTGCGGGTCGGCGATCGTGCCGCCGTGACAGTACGGAAAACCGAAGTGCTGGCCCGCGCGCGTCGCGCGGTTGAGTTCGCACGGCGGCTGGTCGTCGCCCATCCAGTCGCGGCCGTTGTCGGTGAACCACAACTCCTTCGTGCGCGGGTGCCAGTCGAACCCGACGCTGTTGCGCACGCCGCGAGCGACGATCTCGTAGCCGCTGCCGTCCGGATTCATGCGGCCGATGTTCGCGTAACGGTCCGGATCGGGCGCACACACGTTGCACGGCGCGCCGACCGGCACGTAGAGCTTGCCGTCGGGCCCGAACGCGATGAACTTGCGCCCGTGGTGGCCGTCGGTCGGGAAACGGTCGGAGACCACCACCGGTGACGGAGGATCGTCCAGCCGCTTCTCGATGCCGTCGTAGCGCAGGATGCGATTCACCGCAGAGACGTAGAGCGCGCCGTCGCGGAACGCGACGCCGGCGGGATCGCGCAGCCCGCGCGCGATCGCGCGCACCACCGGCTGCCCCTCGCGCGGGAACGTCACCGCGTGCACCAGCCCATTGGTGCTGCCGACGAAGAGCGTCCCTTCCGCGCCCCAGGCCATCGCGCGCGCGTTCGGAACGCGTGCCGCGACCTCGATCGCAAAGCCGTCCGGCAACCGGATCTTCTGAAGCGGCAGCGGCGACTGAGCCGCGGCGGCCGCGCACCACGACGACGCGAGCACGGCGACGACGATCGAGGTCAACGCTCGCACGGAAAGGCTCCCTGCCGGATCCGGAGCCCTCATCATCGCAGCACGAGCGGCACGGTCGCAACCGGAACGGCGACCGGGTCGAATCCGGCGCCCCGACGACCGCGCGACGCCGGGAATGCGGGCGCGGCGGGCCGACCGGTCGGCGGAGGTCCGATCCGCCTTTCGAGCATGGCGTGCACGGCAACGGTGCTATGCTGGCGCTTCCGATCCGCGGCGCCGCCCTGCGATGAACGCCCCCGACCGCACGCTGCACACCAGTGACCCGGCGGCACCTCCGCTGCGCGATGCAAGCGGGCTCGTGGCCTGGGAGATGATCCGCACGCTGGTCGGCTTCGACACGACGAGCCGGGAGTCGAACCTCGCGCTCATCGACTGGGTGCGCGACTACCTGTCGGGCTTCGGCATCGCCTCGACGCTCACTTTCGACGACGACCGTCGCAAGGCGAACCTGTTCGCGACGCTGCCCGCCGCGGACGGCAATGCGACGACCGGCGGCATCGTGCTCTCGGGCCACACCGACGTCGTCCCGGTCGACGGCCAGCCCTGGGACACCGACCCCTTCGTCGCGACGCCGATCGGGGACCGCGTGTTCGGGCGCGGCGTCACCGACATGAAGAGCTTCTCGGCCACCGGGCTCGCGCTGGTGCCGCTGTTCCTGTCGAAGCCGCTCGCCCGCCCGCTCCATTTCGCGCTCTCCTACGACGAGGAAGTCGGCTGCATCGGCGTCCGCCGCCTGATCGCCGAACTCGAGCCGCGGAGCATCCGGCCGGCCGGCTGCATCGTCGGCGAGCCCACCGGCATGCGTCCGGTCGTCGCGCACAAGGGGCGCAAGAGCTGGCGCTGCCGCGTGCGCGGCCACGAGGCGCACAGCTCGCTTACCCCGCACGGAGTCAATGCGGTCGAGATCGCCGCGAGGCTGGTCACGCGGCTCTCCGACATCGCGCGGCGTTTCTGCGACGAGGGCACGCGCGACGTAGGCTACGACGTCGCGTACACGACGGTCCACGTCGGCACGATCCGCGGCGGCACCGCCGTCAACATCGTCCCGCGAGACTGCACGTTCGACTTCGAGGTGCGCCACCTCCCGTTCGACGATCCCGACGATGTCTTCGCGGAAGTCCGCGCGCTCGCGCAGACGTACCTGCCCGCCATGCACGCGATCGCCCCGGACACCGGCATCGCTTTCGACCCTCTGTCGTCGATGCCCGGCTTCGACACGGTGGACGGCTCGGAGATCGCCGAACTCGGGCATCACTGCAGCGGCGAGAGCGGCGCGGGCAAGGTATCGTTCGGCAGCGAGGCGGCGCGCTTCCACGCCGCGTCGATCCCGACCATCGTCTGCGGCCCCGGCCACATCGCGCAGGCGCACCAGCCCAACGAGTGGTGCGCACTCGATCAGCTCGCGGCCTGCGAGCGCTTCATGCGCCGTCTCGCGGCGCGACTGCACGCCGCGTGAAGCCGGACGCCGTTCGCGGGCCGGTGCCGGCGGCGGCTTTCGCGACCACGCCGCCGATCGAGATCGACTTTCCCGACATCGCCCGCTGGGCGGGTGGCAACGCCGGGCTGCCCTACGTCTGGACCTTCGCGTCGCGCAACCCCGGCCCGCACGTCGTCGTGCAGGCGCTCACGCACGGCAACGAAGTCTGCGGCGCGATCGCGCTCGACCGCCTGCTCGGCGAGGGCCTGCGTCCCGGGCGCGGCTCGCTCAGCTTCGTGTTCGCCAATGTCGCCGCCTACCACGCGTTCGATCGCGCCGATCCGTTCGCGTCGCGCTGCGTCGACGAGGACTTCAACCGGCTGTGGAGCGCCGAGGTGCTCGACGGCAGGCGGCAGACGAGCGACCTCGCGCGTGCGCGCGAACTGCGTCCGGTGATCGACCGCGCCGACGCGCTCCTCGACCTGCACTCGATGACCGACCCCTGCCCCCCTCTCTCGCTCGCCGGGCCGCGCGAGAAGGGACTCGCGCTCGCGCGCGCGGTCGGCGCGCCGGCATGGATCGTGATCGACGAGGGGCACGCCGCGGGCCGGCGCCTGCGGGACTACGCGTTCTTCGACGATCCGGCGGACCCGCGCGCCGCACTCCTGGTCGAGTGCGGCCAGCACTGGGAGCGCGCCGCACCCGACGTCGCCGTCGAGTGCACGCTGCGGTTTCTCGCGCATTTCGGCACGATTGCGCGCGAAGCGGTCGTCGCGCGGCTCGGCGAGGCTCCGCCGCCGCCACAGCGCGCCATCGCGATCACCCGGGTCGTCACCATCGCGACCGACCGCTTCTCCTTCACGATGCCGGTCCACGGCCTGATGGTCGTTCGCGAAGCGGGAACCGTGATCGCGCGTGACGGCGGCGCGACGATCGTCACACCGCACGACGACTGCGTGCTGATCATGCCGACGCGGCGACCCAAGGTCGGCGAGACCGCGGTGCGCCTCGGGCGCTTCGTCTGACCGGTCGCTCCGCGGGCGCGAACCCGACGGCGAGCGGCCGGGGCCGGTCCTCGCGGTGGTGGTCGAGTCCGGTCGATTCGACGGCGGAGGGCGCGTCCGGACCGCGGCGACGGGCAGGCGTTCCCGCCCGATTCAGTTGCGGAACAGCGCCAGCGTCGCCGCGCTCGCGCGCACCGTCATGCCCTCGCGCAGTCCCGTCCGTGCCGCGCCTTCGTTCACGTGCGTGAGTTCGCCGGTCTCCCACATCGAGCGCGCGTCCCCGATGCGCGCGCTCAGGTGCCCGGCCGTCGCCGCGGGGATGCCGCGTGCGTCGAGTACAGGCAGTCGCGACCATCCCGCGCCGTCGCGGCCTCCGCCGGCGTCGTGGAAGATCGCGCCGGCCGCGTCGACCGGCAGTGCGCTCGCCGGAACGCCTCCGTGCAGGCCGCCGTGCGAGCCGATGACCAGCACCAGGCCCGCGTCCGCCGCGACGACCCCGCCGATCGAGTCGAGCCCGACGATCGCGGTTCGTCGCTCACCGGCAGGCGCGAATATCAGGCGCGACTCGCGCTGGCGCGGGAGGCGGCCTGCAGGCGCCGCGGCCGCGCGAAGACGCTCTGCCGCCTCGCGACACGGCATGCCCGCAGCGACGCCGAGGGCCCCGGCCAGGTCGTTCGCGAACGAGATGACCCCGCGCTCGAGCGTGTCGGATCCGTCCGCGATGCGCGCGGAGGTGTGCGCCACGGCGGCGGCGGCCATGCCGGCACCGTCGAGCGCGGCGACGCCGGCAATGCCCGCATCGTCGAGCCCGCGACCGGCGTCGTTGAACACCACGGCGCGCACACCTGCCGCGAGCGCGTAATGAGCGGCGATCATCCCGCCGTGCGACCCGGTCACGAGCACCGCGCTGCGCGCACTCTCCGGCAGCGCCGTGACGCTGTCGGCAACCACGACGACGGACGTCATCGTGGCGCTGCGGGCGCCTCGCCCGCCATCTCCCGCGCCTCGCGCGCGAGCGCGACCACGCGCTCCGCGGCAGCGACCAGATCCGCGCCCACGGCCAGGCCGCGGGCCGAGCGCACGCCCGCCGCCCGCGCCGAAAATGCGGCAACGCCAGCGCGCGTGAGCCGCGTCTCGCCCATGCCGCCGGCCACGAGCTCGCGCTCGGCGACCGCTTCCCTGCCCTGTGCATCGGTTTCGCGCGCGACCGCGCGCGCCGTGGCGACGGCCGACGCTCGCTGCGCGTCGGTCCAGGCGTCCCAAATCGGCCGGCGCACGGCGAACAGCATCGCGTCGCCGAACGCGCCGAGCTGCGCGAGCTGCCGGTAGCCGGTGGCCGGGAATCGCGCGGCGACGAAGCTCGTCGCCAGGCCATCCTGCCCGTCGAGCCTCCCTGCGGCGAGCGCCTCCTGCGCCTGCACGAAGCCCATCGCCTCCGGACGCGCGCCCAGCGCAGCGAGTGTCTCGACGATGGCCGGACCGCCAGTTACGCGCAGGCGCAGTCCCTCGAGGTCCGCCGGCGCCCGCACGGCGCGCTCGACCGTTGCGAGGACGCGGTGCCCGAGCGGAGCCATCGCGACGATGACGACGCCGGCCGCTTCCGCCCGCTTCATCACCAGGCCCGCGACCTCGGGAGCGGCGACCAGCGCAGCGAGGTCCGCGGTTTCGGGTGCGATCCACGGCAACGCGTAGACACCGGCGGCGGGAAGCTGGATCGACCAGGAAAGTGCGGATCCCACCGCGAGGTCCGCCTGCCCGTCGCGCACGGCGAAGAACTCGCGACCGGCATCGCGCTGCGCGAGCGACGCGCCCGGATGGAGCTTGGTCACGATGCGGCCGGAAGCCGCGGCGGCCATCGCCTCGGACCACGCCTTCGCCGCTGCCCCGAGCGGGAACGCGGGGGCGACAGCCACCGACAACTTGAGTTCACGATCGTCCGGCGCGGGAGCCTGAGCCTGGCAGGACGTGGTGATCGCCGCGAGCAGCGCGCTCGCGATGCCGCGGCGACAAGCGTTGGCGACACGCGCGCTCGGGTTCATCGCCGCAGTCTAGCAGTCCGTCGCGATGCCGCTTCGACCGGCGGCGGACTCCCGCGAACCGCGTGCCGCCATCTTGCGCCGCGTTCAGGTCGGCGCAGCAGGCTCCCTCGCCCCGCGTGCCTCGCGGCGCGACGAACCTTCCGGCTGCGGCGGCCGATCGTGCCAGTAGCGCAGCTCGGCGGCGCGCGAGCGGACCGCCTTCGAGACGCCTTCGGGCGACACGTCGAACAGGATCGCGCCTTCGAGGTCGCTCCTCGCGACGACGGCCCCTGCGGCCGTGTAGCGCCCCACCACTTCGGCGCGCGGATGGCCGAAGCGGTTGCGGTAGCCCGACGAGACCACCGCGAGCGAAGGAGCCACCGCCACGACGAAAGCCCGCGTCGACGAGGTGCGGCTGCCGTGGTGAGGCACGACGATCGCGTCGGCGCGCAGGCCTCCCGGTCGATCGCGAAGGAGCCGGGCCTCGCCGCGCGACTCGAGGTCACCGGGTAGCAGCACGCTCGTCGCTCCCGCCCGGACCCGCAGTACGCACGAAAGGTCGTTGGCCTTCGCCGGTGCGGCAGCGTACTGCTCCGGCCACGGATGCAGCACCTCGAAGGCGACGCCGTCCCACTCCCAGCGCATGCCGGCGAAGCATCGCTCCACTTTCGCGCTTTCGCGCGCGCGGGAATCGACGAGCGGGTGATCGGCGGGCAGCGACGACAAGAACCGCACGACCGGAACTGCCACCAGCAGCGCCGCCGCACCGCCGGCGTGGTCGAGATCCTCGTGGCTCAACACCAGCGCGTCGAGCTTCACGATGCCTTCGCGGCGCAGGTAAGGCGCGACGATGCGCGATCCCGCGTCGGAGGTTTCGTTCCAGCGCGGGCCGGTGTCATAGACCAGCGCGTGCGCTCGCGTGCGCACGACGACCGCCAGCCCCTGCCCCACGTCGAGCACCGTGACGCGGGCGACGCCTTCCGGAGGCGGCGGAGGCGACACGAGCGCGAGCGGCGCGAGCCACAGGACGCCCAGCGCCCGCCCGGGCACGCCGGGCGGTGCGAGCAGCCACGCGACGCCTGCCGCGGCGGCCGCCAGCGTCCAACCGACGGGCGCGTGCTGCGTCCACGCGGCGCCCGGCGCCTCGGCCAGGCGCTCGAGCACTCCCATCAGCGGAGTCAGCATCGCGTGGGCGAGGGCGAAGCACGCACCGCCCGGCACCCCGATGCCACCGACCGCGAAGGGCACGACGGCGAAAGTGACGATCGGGATCGCGAACGCGTTCGCGAGCGGCGAAACGAGCGACACCTGCCCGAACAGCGAGAGGGCGAAGGGCACGAGCCCTGCGGTCACTGCCCACTGCGTGCGTGCTCCGTCGCGCAGCTTCGCCGCCACGCGCGTGCGCCATCCGGCGTGCGGCGCCGGCGCCACGCGCCCCGCGTTCGCGTAGATCAGCACCGCCACCGCTCCATACGAGAGCCAGAACCCCGGTGCGAGGACCGCCCAGGGATCGACGGCGAGCACGACCGCGAGCGCCCACAGCCACGCCACGGCGAAGCTCGGTGGCCGCAGGGCGACGAGCGCCAGCGCGCCGGTCGCGAGCATCGTGAAGGTACGCAGCGCCGGCACTTCCGCCCCGGCAAGCAGCGTGTACGCTCCGGCCGCAGCAACGCCCGCGAGCGCGCCGACGCTTCGCGCCGGCAGGACGTCGGTCACGCGGGTCGACCATCGCGCGAGCCTGGCGGCCCCGAGGGCCGCCAGCGCGGCGAGTGCGGTCACGTGCAGGCCCGAGATGCTGACCAGGTGGCCGACGCCGGTCCGGTTGAACACGGTCCACTGCGCATCGGGAATCGCGCGCTGGTCGCCGATCGCGAGCGCGGCGACGACGCCCGCGTAGGGCGCCCCGGGCAACGAGGCCAGGATGCGTTCGCGCACCCGTTCGCGCGCACGCTGGACGAAATCGCCCGGACGCGCGGCAAAGGCGTCGAGACGCTCGTTCGCGCCGCTCGCCCGGACGTAGCCGGTCGCGCGCAGGTTGCGTTCGAGGAGCCAGGCCTCGAGGTCGAAGCCGCCGGGGTTCACGCTGCCGTGCGGGCGCCTGAGCCGCGCGACGACGCGCCAGCGTTCGCCGGCGGCCACGGCAGGGATGCCCTCGCTCTCGTCCGCCACCGACTCCGCTGGCCCGCGTCGGTCCGCAGCCGCGGTGCCCCTCGCGGGCGGTGGCCTGGACTCCCCGGTGTCGTCCCTCCGGCCTTTGCGCTGCAGCGACGCTCGCCGTCGCTCGTCGTCACCCGCCTGCCAGGCGAGCGCGAGGCGCGAAGGTACCTGCGCCCCCGGGGTCTCGGCCCGCTCGACCGCCAGCACGAATCGGACGCCGCGCTCGGTGCGTTCGGGCAGGCCGTCGACGACGCCCACCAGCGCGATGTCCCGGCCCTCCCAATCGGCCGGCAGCGCGTCGGCGAGCCGAACGGCTCCGCGCCACGCCGCGTAGCCGAACCCGGCGAGCCCGGCCGCGAGCACAAGCCCTGCGAGGCGTCCCCAGCGCAGGCCGCCCGCCGGCGCTCCCCTCCGCCCCAGAAGAGCCGAGCCGATGCCAAGGACCGTGGCCAGCGCCATCCCCAGCGCGGGCAACGCGGGCAGCGCCTCGCGCGTCTGCAGCACGCCGACACCGGCGGCGAACGCGGCCAGCACGAGCGGCACCGAGGAAGCCGGCGGAGAAACCGGGAGCGAGCGCATCGCGCGATGGTCGCGCCCGATGCGCGGTGTTCGCGATCGTCCAGACGGCCGAAGCGAGGGACCGGCGCGGCGTCGGCGCAAGCCTGCGCGATGCCCGCCGCCGGGATCTCGCCGTTCGCCTCTCCGCGCGGGCCCCGAGCGTCTCGCCGAGGTTGCGCCCCGCCTCCTCAGGCCCTTTCGAGGAACTCGCGCACGAGTTCGATCTGTTCGACAGGCACGAGCGTCGGTGCGTGACCCACTCCCGGCAAGGTGACGAGTTCGGCCTTCGGCCCGCGCTCGGTCATCGCGCGCGCGGTGTCGGCGGCCAGGAGATCCGAGCGCTCGCCGCGCAGCACGAGCGTCGGCGCGCGGATCGCGTCCCACAGGCTCCACAGGTCGACGTCGCCGGGCAGCTTGAGGCCCTCGCGGAACGGGATCGCGATCGCCGGATCGTAGTGCAGCGTCCAGGTTCCGTCCTCGCGCCGCACCAGCACGTTGTCGACGAGGAACTTCCATTCCGCGTCGCTGTGCGGTCCGAACGGCTCGCTGATCGCGCGGACCGCGGCGAATGCCGCATCGTGGGTCGGGAACGAAGTCGCGACGCCCACGTACCCCGCGATGCGCTCGAGTGCGGGGCGCGCGAGTACCGGGCCGGCATCGCTCACGACCATCCGGCGGATCGGCGTGCGGTCCATCGCGCCGATCGCCATGCCCATCAGCGCGCCGAGCGAGACGCCGACCCACGCGACTTCCTCGACATCGAGCCGCGCGAGGAGCGTGACCGCATCGGCCACGTAGGTTGGAACCTGATAGAGCATCGGGTCGGCGAGGCGCTCGCTCGCACCCCTTCCCGGCATGTCGGGCGCCACGACGCGCCAGCGGGGCGCGAGCGCGCGCGCGAGCGGCCCGAAGTCACGCGAATTGCGGGTGAGCGCGTGCACGCACACAACCACCCGCGGATTCGCGGGGTCGCCCCATTCGCGGTAGGCGAGCCGGTGGAGCCTTCCTCCGGCGAGGCAGTCGACGTGCCGCGCGCGCGAACCGTCGTCGTCGCGGGACACTGCGGTCATTGCGCCGGCCTTCCCCGCGGCGGCAGGACCATCTGGGTGCAGCGGAAGAGCGCGATCGTCGCGCCGTCCGCCTTGCGCGTCACCGTCGCGTCCCACACGTGGGTCGTGCGTCCGAGGTGCGCCGCGGTCGCGACGCAGGCGAGCGTTCCTTCGCGAGCGGTCGACAGGAAATTGCTCTTGAGCTCGATGGTGGTGAAATTGTGCCCGTCGTCGGGGAGGTGCGCGAGGCAGCCGTAGCCGCAGGCGGTGTCCGCGAGCGCGATCACGGTCGCCGCGTGCAGGTAGCCGTTCGGCGCGAGGAGATTCGGACGGATGTCGAGTTCGGCCTCTAGCCGTCCCTCGCCGACGGCGAGCGGGCGAAAGCCGACGAGGCCGGGCAGGCGGCCTTCCCCTCGTCTTCGGAATTCGTCCAGCTTGCGCGCGAAGTGCGCCGCGTCCCTCATGCCGCCTCCGAAGCTGCGAAAGCGGCGAGGATACCGCAGCGGGCGGAGGCAACGGCCGCGAGGTTCCCGCGCGAACGGCCGGACGGCGACTTACCGCGCCGCCCGTGCGCGCACCCGGCCTCCCCGGGGCCGGACCGATCGCGTCAGGTGTAGGCGAGCAGGCGTCCGCAGGCGATCACCGACAGCCAGAGGAGGATCGACGCGCCCGCCGCGACCTTCACCCGCAGCGGCGTGCCGGCGTCGATGTCCCACGCCGCACCCGACTGCATCGCGCCGACGTGGAGCATTGCGGCGTTGACCCCCGCCGCGAGGATCAATCCCATCTTCAGCATGAACACCGGGTTGGTGAGGTAGTCCGCGGTGTGCGCAGTGAACATGGACAGTCCGCTCGCGACCGCGAACGCGAACGCCCCGAGCGTCCAGGGCACGATGTGAGCAGAGAGCTTCGCGACCGGAATGCGGCGCGACAGGCCGAGGAGCCGCAGGTCGAGCACGACGATCGACCCGACCACGATCGCGAAGGCCATGATGTGGATCGCCTCGGCGATCGGGAACGCCCACAGCGATTCGCGCATGAAGCGTCCCGCGCCCGTGGTTTCGAGCGCGTGCGCAGCGGTCGTCATCGCGCGCGCCTAGCGGAGTTCGATCGTGCGGCCGTCGACGACGATGCGCTCGGCGCGCATCTCCTCCGGCTTGCTGCGGTTCGGGTAGCCCACGATGGTGACCGTCTTGCCGGGCACGAGGTCCGCGCGCGGCAGCCCGCGGTTCTCCATCCTCGACGGCGGCGCCAGCACCGCGATCCACGCCTTGCCGTCGACGAAGAGCTTCACGAACCCGTGCGGATGTTCGTAACCCGCCGACTCGATCCTGCCGGTGAGCGTGAGTTCCTTCGTGCTGTCGTACTCGCTCCAGCCGTGGTGCGCGAGCGCGGGAGCCGCGCACATCGCGTGCGATGCGAAGGCGACGGCGGCCATTGCGAGGCGAACGGTCATGGCGATCTCCGCGAGAGCGGTCACCGGGCACGAGGACCGACCGGTAGCGCAGCATACCAGCGCCGGCCTCGTTCGCCCGGCATGCGAGCGCGATGCGGCAGTGCGGAGAGTGGGGCCCGCAGACGCGGCCGACCGCCCTGCCGCGGCCGGGCGTCACCCGGTGCGCAACGTACTACCGTGCGCCGATGCCGGGAACCCGCATCGACGGCAGGCGCCGCAGCACCGTGGGCCAGTCGATGCCGTCGAGGAGGTTCTTGAGCACGAGTCCGAGCTCGGTGTCGCCCTCGATCGCGAGCCGGCGTGCGAAGAACAGCGTGTCGGGATCCTCCTCGCGCCGCGCGAGCGCGATGAAATCGGCGAGCGTCGCGCCGATCGCGAGGTCGGGGGCGAACGGCGGGCGCGAGACGCGGAAGCCGGCGACGGTCGAGTCGACGTGCATCGTGAGCCCCAGGTCGCGCACGGTGAGCGCGAATCGCTTGCCCTGGAGCGGCGCGACCGCGTCGCGCGGCACGATCCGCCCCACGCCCGCGTCGAGGGCGCGGGCGAGCAGGAACGCGGGCGGGCCAGCGGGAAGCCGCGCGACGACCCACGCCACCGGGGCGGGAAGCGTGAAGCGCGGCGCGCGGCGCAGGTCGTCGGTCACGCGCCACCCTGCACGTAGTCCGCGCCCGGCCGGCCGTGCCAGAAGCCGTTGCACGGCGAGCCGGGGAGCTTCGAGGCGATCGAGGCGAACGCCGCCGACGGAGCCTGCCGCCCGTCGATCGCCTCGCGGAACGCCGCGAGCACGTCGAGCGTGCCCTCGCCCTGCGGCATCACGCGCACGACGTCGACGCCGGCCGCCTCGAGCGACGGAAGCTCCGCGAGCAGCGTGTGCACGCCGGCCGACTGCGTCTGCGTGCCGTTGACCGTGAGAAACGGCTCGCCCTCGCGCGTCTTCAGCGCAAGTCCGTCGGCCACGCCGAGACAGCGATACTCGCAGGAGTCCTTCTGCAGTCCGTGGTGGCGCGCGGTGAAGCAGCGCGCCGACCAGGCGAGCGGAAGACGGCCGTGCGCGAGCACCTCGGTCTCGACGCCGGGCGGCGCTTCGGCGACGAGACGGGCGAGTGCGCCGGCAGAGAGTTCCGGCGGACTCACCCAGCGGGAGGCCCCTTCGCGCGCGAGCAGCGCGAGCGTCCGCGCGGAATAGACCGCGAGCGAGGATCCCGCGACGAACGGCAGTCCGCCGCCGCGCTGCGCGAGCTGGCGGACCGCGCCCATGTCGTTCGCCTCCACGCGAAAGCGGTCCTGCGCGGCGAGACGCCGCACCAGCCGCAGGTCGGCCTCGGCCTCGATCAGCGGCAGCGTGGACAGGATCGCCTCCTTGCCCGCCGCTGCGAGCATCTCCGCGATTTCGATCCAGTCGTCGGCTCGAAGCTCGTGCCGGCGCGAGCATACGGTCTCGCCCAGGTAGACGACGTCGACCGGCGCCTCGGCGACCGCTGCGTAGAAGTCGAGGACCGACTGGCGCGGCCAGTAGTACGCGAGCGGGCCGAGCGAGAGCTTCATCGCCACGGCCGCGAGTACGCGCCGAGCGTCTGCGTCTGGCCCTCGGAGAGCGCGTCGAGCTCCGCGTGCCATTGCGGCTGCGGACGAAATGCCTGCGGCGCCGCAGCGCAGGCGTCGATTGCCGCGCGCCACACGCGCGTCACCTGCGCGACGTAGGCGGGGCTCCGCTGCCGGCCTTCGATCTTGATCGCCGATACGCCGATGCGCATGAGGTCCGGCAGGAGGTCGAGCGTGTTGAGCGAGGTCGGCTCCTCGAGTGCATAGTAGGTCTCGCCGCCGACCTCGAAGCGGCCCTTGCACAGCGTCGGGTAGCCGGGGCGCTCGTCGGCCTCGAACGAGTCGATCAGGAAGCCGTTGAGCCGCGTGCGCATGCCCTTCCCGTGCGGCTCCCAGCGCACCGCCTTCGCCGGCGAGCAGACACCCTGGCAGTTGGGCGACTCGCCGGTGGCATACGCCGAGAGCGAACAGCGTCCCTCGACCATCACGCACAGGCTGCCGTAGCCGAACACCTCGATCTCGGCCTGCGTGCGCGCCAGCGTGTGCTCGACCTGTGCGAGCGAGAGCACGCGCGGCAGCACCGCGCGCTGGATCCCGAATCGCTCGCGGTACCACTCGATCGCCTCGTAGTTGGTGGCCGACGCCTGCACCGACAGGTGGCGCCGCAGTGCGGGATGGGTGCGCGACGCGTAGTCGAGGATCGCGGCGTCGGCGCAGATGATCGCGTCGGCGCCCAGATCCGCCGCACGATCCACGGCGGCGGTCCAGCGCTCGAACGCGGTGGTCGTCGCGTAGGTGTTGAGCGCCACCAGCACCTTCGATCCGCGCCGGTGGGCGTAGGCGACGCCCTCGCGCATCGCGGCGTCGTCGAAGTTGAGGCCGGCGAACGCGCGCGCGTTGGTCGTGTCGCGGAAACCGACGTAGACGCAGTCCGCGCCGTGGTCGACGGCAGCCTTCAGCGCCGGCAGGCCGCCTGCGGGACAGACGAGTTCGGGAAGGCGAGGCGGCGGAAGGGACGCGGACATCGAGGCACACCCGGGCCGAACACCGGGCCTCCCCGATGGTGGCGCGCGCCGGGACGCGCGGCGTTGATCGGCATCAAGCGGCGCCGCAGCCGCGCTGCGGACGGGCGTGCGCTACAGCCGTTCGCCGACCCAGCCGCGCACCGAGGCGAGCGCCTTCGGCAGCGAGCCGGGATCGGTGCCGCCCGCCTGGGCCATGTCCGGCCGTCCTCCGCCCTTGCCGCCGATCTGCGTCGCCACATGATTGACGAGTTCGCCCGCCTTGACCTTCGCCGTGAGATCGCCGGTGACGCCCGCGATCAGCGTGACCTTGCCGTCGGCGACGCTGCCCAGCACGATCGCCGCGGACTTGAGCCGGTCCTTGAGCTTGTCGACCGTCTCGCGCAACGACTTGACGTCGGCGCCTTCGATCGCCGCCGCGACCACCTTGACGCCGGCGACGTCCGCCGCGCTCCCGGCGAGGTCGTCGCCCGCCGACGAGGCGGCCTTCGCCTTGAGCTTCGCGAGTTCGCGCTCGGCGGACTTCGCCTGCTCCTGCAACTGCGCAATGCGCGCCTCCAGTTCGCCGACCGGCGCCTTGAGCGCCGAGGCCACGCCAGCGAGCGAGCGCTCCTGCGCCTGAACGTAGTGGAGCGCGCCCTTGCCGGTCGTCGCCTCGATGCGGCGCACGCCGGCCGCGACTCCGCCCTCGGCGGTGACCTTGAAGAAGCCGATGTCGCCGGTGCGCGCGACGTGCGTCCCGCCGCACAGCTCGCGCGAAGTGCCGATGTCGAGCACGCGAACCTCGTCGCCGTACTTCTCGCCGAACAGCATCATCGCCCCGAGCTTCTGAGCTTCGCCGATCGTCATGACGCGCGCCCCGGTGGGGGCGTTGGCGAGGATCTCGGCGTTGACGATCTCCTCGACGCGGCGGATCTCGTCGTCGGTCATCGGCGCGTGGTGCGCGAAGTCGAAGCGCGTGCGCTCGGCATCGACCAGCGAGCCCTTCTGCTGGACGTGGGTGCCCAGCACCTCGCGCAGCGCCTTGTGCATCAGGTGCGTGGCCGAGTGGTTGCGCATCGTGCGCCCGCGCGCGTCCTCGTCGACTCTCGCGCCGAGCGCGTCGCCGACCCTGATCTCGCCGTTCTTCACCTCGCCCAGGTGCCCGATCACGTCGCTCTGGAGCTTCTGCGTGTCCTCGACCGCGTAGAGCGTGAGGCAGGCGCCCATGCGCGAGAGCTCGCCACGGTCGCCGACCTGGCCGCCGGACTCGGCGTAGAACGGCGTGCGCGAAAGCACGATCACGCCGCGTTCGCCGGTCGAGAGCGACTCGGCCCTCGCGCCGTCCCGGTAGAGCGCGACGACGCGCGCCTCGCCCGACAGCGAGTCGTAGCCGTCGAACGGGGTCTTCGGCCCGTCGTAGACGAGCGCTTCGCCCGATTTGAACTGGGACGCCGCGCGGGCGCGCTCGCGCTGCGCCTCCATCGCGGTGTCGAACGCCTTCTCGTCGACCGTCAGCTCGTGGCCGCGCAGCACGTCCGCGGTCAGGTCGAACGGGAATCCGTAGGTGTCGTAGAGCGTGAACGCGGTCGCGCCGTCGAGGACCGTGCGGCCCTCCTTGCGCATCGCCGCGATCGCGCCATCTAGGATGGTCATGCCGTGGTCGATGGTCTCGCCGAAGCGCTCCTCTTCGGTCTTCAGCACCTGCGCGACCCGCGCCTTGTCGCGCCGCAGCTCCGGGTACGCGTCGCCCATCAGCCGGTCGAGGTCGTCGACCAGCCGGTGGAAGAACGGCTGCTTCTGCCCGAGCTGGTAGCCGTGGCGGATCGCGCGGCGGATGATCCGGCGCAGCACGTAGCCGCGCCCCTCGTTGCCGGGGATCACGCCGTCGACGACGAGGAACGCGCAGGCGCGGATGTGGTCCGCGATCACGCGGAGCGACGGCGAGAGCAGGTCCTTCGCGCCGGTCTCGCGCACCGCGGCGCGGATCAGGTCGACGAAGAGGTCGATCTCGTAGTTCGAGTGCACGTGCTGCAGCACCGCCGCGAGGCGCTCGAGTCCCATGCCGGTGTCGACGCAGGGCTTCGGCAGCGGCGTCATCGTGTAGGTGTCTCCCCCCGATGCGCGCTCCGCGCGCTTCCCCCCAGGGGGCTCGGCGGCTCGGGGCGGCCCGTCGCCGCCGACGCCGTCCGCCGCCTTCTGGCGGTCGAACTGCATGAACACGAGGTTCCAGATCTCGATGTAGCGGTCGCCGTCGGCCTCGGGCGATCCGGGCGGCCCGCCCCACACCTGCGGGCCGTGGTCGTAGAAGATCTCGGAGCACGGGCCGCAGGGGCCGGTGTCGGCCATCTGCCAGAAGTTGTCGGACGCGTACTTCGCGCCCTTGTTGTCGCCGATGCGCACGATGCGCTCGCGCGGCACGCCGACCTCGTTCGCCCAGACGTCGTAGGCCTCGTCGTCGTCGATGTAGACGGTGACCCAGAGCTTGTCGGCGGGAAGGCCGTACACGCCGGTCAGGAGCTCCCAGGCGTAGCGGATCGCGTCGCGCTTGAAGTAGTCGCCGAAGCTGAAGTTCCCGAGCATCTCGAAGAACGTGTGGTGGCGCGCCGTGTAGCCCACGTTCTCGAGGTCGTTGTGCTTGCCGCCCGCGCGCACGCAGCGCTGCGCGGTGGTCGCGCGCACGTAGGCGCGCTTGTCCTGCCCGAGGAAGACGTCCTTGAACTGGACCATCCCGGAGTTGGTGAAGAGCAGCGTCGGATCGTTGCCGGGCACGAGCGGCGAGGACGCGACGTGCGTGTGCCCCTTCGAGACGAAGAATTCGACGAACTTGCGGCGGATCTCGGCGGCGGTCATCGGCGGTTCCGGTCGGGCGCGCGCGGATCGGGTCGCGACGGCGCCGGGAAATCGAGGCGTCGCATTCTACTCTCGGCGCGGTGCGCCCCCAAGCGCGGCCGCCCTGTCACCCTTGCCCCACGCGCCGCGCGCGCGTGGGTTGCGCCGGGCTTCGCTCGGCCGAACGGCGGAAGGCGGAGAAACCCGGCGCGGGGGATCCTGTTTCGGGTGCGGGCCGGTCCGCGACGCAAGGTGCGCCCTCCGGTGCGGACCGGCACGACCCTTCCGACAGGAGGAACCCATGGAACGTGAAGAACTCGTGCGGCACCTCGCCGCATGGCGCGACGGCGTCGACCCGGCCACGGGTGCGTTGCTGACCGCGGACCACCCGGCGCAGCGGGTCGACTTCCTGCGCGTCGTCTGCGGCGCCATCGACGCGCTCGCCTCCCCGCCTTCGCCCGCGCTGCGGCAGCACCCTTCGGTCGACGGCCGGGCCAATGCCGGGCGGCCCTGGTCGCCCGCCGAGGATGCGCTGCTCGCCCAGGCACACGCAGCCGGCATGAAGGTCGCCGAGCTCGCGCGCGCCCACCAGCGAACCACCGGCGCGATCACCGCCCGGCTGGTCAAGCTCGAACTGATCGCGCTTCCGGCGGGAATGCGGCTGCGCGGATTGCCCGGAGCTGCGGTGGCAGGTTCGCCGTAGCTCGCAATCCGCGGCCTGAATGCAGCGGCGAACCTCCGCCGCGCGGATGCGACGGCGTGCTGAGGGACTCCCCTCAGCGCGGGCGGACGATCACAGGTCTTCTTCGCCCGCGTCGACGCCGACGCGGCGCAGGACCTTCATGGCGACCGACGCCGGATAGCCGCGCGACAAGAGGAAGCGCAGCTGCCGCGCCTTCTCGCGCGGGTCGCCGGGAGGCGCGTCGTAACGGCGGCGCCACAGCGCGAGCGCCTCCTCGACCTCGTCGCGTTGCCCGAGCGCGGCGAGCGCCGACGACGCGGCCGCCGCATCGACGCCCTTCTCCTTCATTTCGTGGGCGATGGCGCGCCTTCCCCAGCGTCCGGCCTTGCGCGCAACCAGCGCCTCCGCGTAGCGCTCGTCCGACAGGAGCCCGCGACGCACCAGCTCGTCGAGCGCCTCGTCGGCACCCGCCTCATCGACGCCGCGCGCCAGCAACCGAGCCCGCAGCTCCGCGCGCCCGTACTCGCGACGCGCCAGCATCCGCACCGCGGTCGAAAGCGCCGCGGGCGGCGCTCGATCGCTGCGGCGGGGCGCAGGCCTTCGCACGGCGCGCCTCGCGCAGCAGCGCCGCCGCCTACGCGTCGTCGCCCGCGGCCGCCGGCTTGATCGGTCCCGGAACCGGCACGCCCACCGCCGCGCGGATCTTCGACTCGATCTCCGCCGCGACCTCCCCGTGCTCCTTCAGGTACTCGCGCGCGTTGTCCTTGCCCTGCCCGATCTTGTCGCCCTGGTAGGCGTACCAGGCGCCGGACTTCTCGACGATCCGGTGGGCGACGCCCAGTTCGACGATCTCGCCCTCGCGCGAGATGCCCTCGCCGTAGAGGATGTCGAACAGCGCCTCGCGGAACGGCGGCGCGACCTTGTTCTTCACCACCTTGACGCGCGTCTCGTTGCCGACCACCTCTTCGCCCTTCTTGATCGCGCCGATGCGGCGGATGTCGAGGCGCACCGATGCGTAGAACTTGAGCGCGTTGCCGCCGGTGGTGGTCTCGGGGTTGCCGAACATCA
>JADLBN010000204.1 GCA_020847675.1 Burkholderiales bacterium
CGCTCGCCGTCGCACAGTCCAATGCCCCGATGAAGGTCACGCTCGCCGGCGGTTCGGTCGGCGGCGCCTGGAGCGTCGCCGGCAACGCGATCGGCGAAACGCTGCGGCGCGAGTTTCCGGGCACGTCGTTCACCTACGAACCGGGACGCGAGCAGTCGAACATCCTGCTCGTGTCGCAGGGCCGGGTGCAGCTCGGCATCGCGCACGCGCAGCTCGCGGGCCGCGCGCTCGCCGGCGGCGAGCCGTTCAAGCAGCCGGTCACCAACCTGCGCGCGATCGCGGTGATCGACCCGCAGGCGGCGATGCAGGTGTTCGCGCGTCAGGGCTCGGACTTCCAGAGCTTCGACCAGGTGCGACGCGACAAGAAGCCGATCCGCGTGGCGCTGAACCAGCGCGGCACGATGATGGCGCTCGCGGGCGAGGAACTGCTCGAGGCGAACGGCATCCCGGTGAAGGACCTCGAGTCCTGGGGCGGCAAGGTGCACTACGTCTCGTTCAACGAGGGCCTCGAGATGATGAAGAACAAGCAGGCCGACCTGATCGTCAACCTGCTCGCCTTCCCGTCCGGGCAGGTGTCCTCGGCGACGCGCGAAATGCAGGTGCAGATGGTCGGCCTGTCGCCGGCGACCGTGTCGCTGCTCGACAAGACGCTCGGGATGACGCCGATCGAGATCCCGGCGAAGACCTACGAGTTCCAGCCGGCCGCGATTCCGTCGACCACCGCCACGGTCGTGCTGGTCACCAGCGCGTCGATGAGCGACGAGGACGCCGGCAAGATCGTCTCGGCGATGCTGAAGAACATGGACTTCCTGCGCCAGTCGCACGCGATGATGCGCCACCTCGAGGCGGCGATGCTGCCGAAAGTCGCCCCGCTCAAGCTGCATCCGGGCGCCGAGAAGGCCTACCGCGCCGCCGGCGTGCTGAAGTAACGACGCTGCACCGGTGCGCGGCGGACCCGCGCACCGGCCCCGCCCAGGACTCGAGGCTGGAGTACACCCATGTTGATGAGTGCCTACCAGTGGATCGCGCGCGGTCGTCCCCGCGAGAACGGCCCGGTCGGCAAGGCCGTCATCACCGCCACGGCGCTCGCGCTCACGGCGCTCCTGATGGCGATGGCGTTCGGCGTCTACGTGAACCGCGCGATCGCCTTGCACCTGTTCGTCGGCGGGATGCTGACGCTCGCGTTCCTCACGGTCACCGGCAACCCGCGCCGGCCCACCGGACCCACGGTCGCCTCGTGGCTGCTCGTCGCGGCGGCCTGGGGCGCGTGCGCGTACTTCGTCTCGATGTACGAGGTGCACGACAAGCGCATCCCGATGATCGACGCGCTGACGGTCGCCGACATGACCGCCGGCATCGTCCTGGCAGCTCTGGTGCTCGAGGCCACGCGCCGCTGCATCGGCATGACGCTCGTCGTGCTGGTCACCGGCTTCCTCGCCTACGGCATCTGGGGCGACTTGCTGCCCGGCGCGTTCTCGCACCGGCCGCTGAGCGCCCAGGAGATCGTCGACCACCTGGTGTTCTCGAAGGACGGCCTGATGGGACCGGCGCTCGAGGTCGCGGCGTTCCTCGTGTTCGTGTTCGTCGTGTTCGGGTCGCTGCTCGATCGCTGGGGCGGCGGCGACTTCTTCCACGACCTCGCGCATGGCCTCGTCGGCAAGCAGGTCGGCGGACCCGCGAAGGTGGCTGTGTTCTCGTCGGGCCTCTACGGCTCGATCTCGGGATCGCCCACCGCGGACGTCGTGACCACCGGCTCGTTCACGATCCCGCTGATGATCCGCACCGGCGTGCCCCGCACCTACGCGGCGGCCGTCGAGGCAGCCGCCTCCACCGGCGGCGCGATCCTGCCGCCGGTGATGGGCTCCGCCGCGTTCCTGATGGTCGACTTCACCGGCATCCCCTATTCGACGATCATCACCGCGGCCATCGTTCCGGCGCTCATCTACTACCTGATCGTGTTCACCGCGGTGCACCTCAAGGCGCACCGGCTCGGACTGAAGCCGACGCTGGTCGAGGGCGCACCGACGCTCCCGCAGGTCCTGAAGCGCGACTGGTTCTACTTCGTGCCGATCGCGGTGCTGGTGTGGGGCGTGCTGAAGCTCGACCGTCCGGTGTTCGCCGGCGCGATCGCCTGTCTCACGCTGGTCCCGGTCGGCATGCTCCGCAACCGCTCGCCGAAGGCGTTCATCGCCTCGCTCGTGGGCGGGCTCAACAACGGCATGGGACAGCTCGTCGGAGTCGGGATCGCCTGCGCGGTGGCAGGGCTCGTCGTCGGCACGCTCGCGATGGCCGACCTCACCGGCAAGATCAGCTCGGGCATGTTCTCGCTCGCGGGCGGCCACTACGCGCTCACGCTGTTCGTCGCGACGGTGGTCATCATCCTGCTCGGCATGGGCATGCCGACGCCCGCCGTGTACGCGCTGTCCGCGGTGCTGGCGGCGCCCGCGCTCATCGCCCTCAAGATCGACCTCCTGCCCGCGCACCTGTTCATCGTGTACTTCGCGTCGATGTCGGCGATCACGCCTCCCGTGGCGGTCGCGGCGTTCGCGGCAGCCTCGATCGCGCGGGCGAACCCGATCGCCGTCGGCTTCGTCGCCTGCCGCGTGGGCATCGTCGCCTTCGTGCTGCCGCTCCTGTTCGTGAGCCAGACGGGGATGCTGCTGATCGGCGATGCGCAGACGATCGTGACGACCATCGCGTTCGTCGTGATGGGGGCGCTGTGCCTCGTCGTCGCCTTCGAAGGCTGGCTAATGGGCAGCGTCGGCACGCCGCTGCGCATCGCGCTGGCGGTCGTCGCGATCGTGCTGCTCGCGCAGACCGGCATCGCGCGCTGGGTCGCGGCCGCCGCATTCCTGGCGCTGGTCGTCTGGCGCTTCCGCCGGCACAACGCCGCAACCCCGGGGGCCGCCGCGGCCTGACGGCCGCCCCCGAGTGCTCGCAGAAAGGGCTGGATCATGCGTACCTACCTCACGATCGACCTTCGCAACCGCTCGGTGGCGCGCGAGGAACTCCACGGCGAGGCGATCGTCCGGGCCGGACGTCATTTCATCGCGAAGACGCTGAACGAGCGCCGGGCCTTCGAGATCGATCCGATGTCGCCGGACAACCCGCTGATCTTCTCGGCCGGCCCGTTCGCCGGGACCAACTTCTCCAACGCGAACCGCCTCTCCGTCGGGTGCCGCAGCCCTCTCACCGGAGGCATCAAGGAGGCGAACTCGGGCGGCACCTTCGCGTTCGCGCTGGGCCAGTGCGAACTCGCCGGGTTCACGCTCGAGGGCGCCTGCGACGACTGGACGCTGATCCGGATCACGAAGGAGCGCGAGGTCAGCTTCGAGGACGGCCGCGAGTTCCTGGGCCTCGGCAACAACGAGGTCGCCAGCCGGCTGTTCGAGCGCTACGGGCGCAAGATCAGCTACGCGATCTGCGGGCCGGTGGGCGAGTACCTGGGCCTCGTGGCGGGCATCGCGTTCGCCGACACCGACGGCCGGCCGTCGCGGCTTGCCGCCCGCGGCGGGGTCGGCGCGGTGATGGGGGTCAAGCGGGTCAAGGTCGTCGTCATCGACCAGCACAAGATGCCCACCTTCCACGACCGCAAGAAGGTGATGGGCGCGGTGCGCGAGTACGGCGTGAAGCTCGGCAAGGAGGCGGCGATCGACTCGTTCAAGAAGTTCGGCACCGCGGCCGTCGGCGACTTCACCAACCACGTCGGCGGCCTGCCGGTGCGCAACTTCACCGCGGGACAGCTCACGCCCGACAAGGCCGCGTTCAAGCTCGGCGGCACGCACATCCGCGAGCGCAACCTCGCGCGCGGCGGCCAGACCGCCCACCCGTGCATGCCGGGGTGCATGATCGAGTGCAGCAACGTCTACGCCGACGAGAACGGCAAGGAGATGGTCTCGCCGCTCGAGTACGAGACGCTGGGGCTCGTCGGCAGCAACTGCGGTCTCGACGATCCCGACGACGTCGCGGCGCTCAATGCGGTGATCAACGATCTGGGCTGCGACACGATCGAGATCGGCGCGATGCTCGGCGTGCTGATGGACGCCGGCCAGGGCGAGTTCGGGGACAAGGGCTTCATGATGGCGGCGCTGGCGGACATCCGGGCCGGCAACGAGCGGGGACGCCTGCTCGCGCAGGGCGCCGCAGCGGTGGGCGAGCACTACGGCATCTCGCGGGTGCCGGTCATCAAGCGGCAGGGCATCAGCGCCTACGATCCGCGCGTGATCGAGGTGACCGGGATCTCGATGATGCTGACCGCGCAGGGCGCCGACCACACGGCCGGCAACCTGCCCGGCTTCGACTGCAAGGACAAGACCACGGCGCAACTGGTCGAGGCGAGCCTCGGGGTGCAGGTCAACGTCGCCGTCGCCGACTCGCTCGGGCTGTGCATCTTCGGCCGCTCGGTCACCGACACCAACCCCGACCTCATCGTCACGGCGCTCAACGATGCGCACGGAACCTCGCTCACGCCGGCGTTCCTCAAGGCGTTTGGCCGAGAGACGCTCGAACTCGAATGGGCGTTCAACAAGGCTGCGGGTTTCGGGGAATCCGACGACGAGCTTCCCATGTTCTTCTATCGGGAGCCGCTCGCGCCCTCCGGCAAGACCGCGCGCCACCACGCCGACGAGGTGAACCGGTCGCTGCGCGAACTGCTGGACCGTTGATGGCGGTGACGCTCTCCTACTTCGCCGACGCACGCGAGGCGCTCGGGCGCAGCGAGGAGCGCCTGGAGCTGCCGCCCGGCGTCGCGACCGTCGGCACGCTGCGGCAGTACCTGTGCGCGCGCGGTGAGCCCTGGACGATGCTCGCACGCTCCGGCACCCGATTCGCGATCAACGGCGCGGTGGCGCCCGGACTCGCGAGCCCGATCCGCGACGGCGACGAGATCGCAGTGTTTCCCGCCATCACGGGCGGTTAGCCGGGACCGGACGCGAGCACCGCCCGGCCAGTCATCCCGCACGCCGCGCGTAGCGATCCAGCACGAACGCCGCGGCCGCTTCCGCAGTGAGATCAGTGGTGTCGAGCGTCACCGCGTCGGGCGCCGGTTCGAGCGGCGCGACCGCCCGCCTGCTGTCGCGCGCATCGCGGGCGCGGATCTCGTCCAGCAGTTCGCCGAGATCCGCTTCTTGTCCGCGCTCCGCGAGCTGCCGCTGGCGCCGCAGCGCGCGGGCCTCCGCGCTGGCGGTGACGAACACCTTGACCCGCGCGTCCGGGAACACCACGGTGCCCATGTCGCGCCCATCGGCCACGAGCCCCGGGGGCTGCCGGAACGCCCGCTGGCGGGCGAGGAGCGCCTTGCGCACGCCGGCATGGACCGCAACGCGGGAGGCTCCCTCCGAGACGGGTTCGTCGCGGATCGCCGCGGTGACGTCGTCGCCATGGAGCTGCACGCGGCCGGACTCGAATCTCGCGTCGAGCCCTGCCGCCAGCGGGACGAGTCCTGCCTCGGTATCGAGCGGGACGCCGCTGCGCATCGCAGCGAGGGCGACCAACCGGTAGAGCGCTCCGCTATCGAGCAGGTGGAAGCCCAGGGCGCGCGCCACGGCGGCGGCGACCGTACCCTTTCCCGAGGCCGCCGGTCCGTCGATCGCGATGACCGGAACCGCGCTCACGTCGCCTTCACGCCCAGCAACGAGAGGAACGCGTCGAAGTAGCGCGGGAACGTCTTGCGCACGCAGGCCGGGTCCCGGATCGTGACGGCCGTGCCGAAGAGCGAGACGAGCGAGAAGCACATCGCCATCCGGTGATCGTCGTAGGTGTCGATCGCCGCGTGGCGCAGCGTGGCCGCAGGGTGGATCGTGAGCGTGTCCGCTCCGGCCTCCGCCGTGGCGCCGATCTTGCGCAGCTCGGCCGCCAGTGCGGCGATGCGGTCGGTCTCCTTGACGCGCCCGCTCGCGATGCCGGTGAGCGTGACCTTCTCGCGCGCGGCGAGCGCGACGATCGCGAGCGTCATCGCCGCGTCGGGAATCGCCGTGCAGTCGATCGTGCCGCCGGCGAGCTTCGCCCCGCCGCGGGCTTCGATCCAGTCGGGGCCGAACCGCACCTCGGCGCCCAGGCGCGCAAGGACGTCGGCGAACCCGACGTCGCCCTGGATCGAGTTCCGCCCGACGCCGGTGACGCGCACCGGGCCACCGCCGAGGACGCCCGCGGCGAGGAAGTAGGAGGCCGACGATGCGTCGCCTTCGACGGCGATCGTGCCCGGGCTCGCATAGCGCGCGCCTTCGGGGACGACGAAGGTCGCGGCATCGGGCGTACCTACGTCGACTCCGAAGCGCGCCATCAGCCGCGTCGTGATCTCGACGTAGGGCCGCGAGATCAGCGGCGTCGTCAACCGGACCTCGGTCCGCGCGTGCTCGCCCCCCCGCGCCAGGGGAAGCGCCATCAGCAGCGCGGACAGGTACTGGCTCGACACGTCGCCGCGGATCGGCACGCGACCGCCCGCCTCGACCCCGCTGCCGCGAATGGCGAGCGGCGGATAGCCTTCGCTGCCGAGGTAGCGGAGCGTCGCGCCGGTCGAGCGCAGCGCGTCGACCAGGTCGCGGACCGGCCGCTCGCGCATCCGTGCGACGCCATCGAGCACGTAGTCGCCGCCGAGCACCGCCAGCACGGCAGTCAGCGGGCGAAACGCGGTGCCGGCATTGCCGAGCATGAGGCGCGCAGAGCGCTTGCGGAACGCGCCGCCGGCCCCCTGCACGACACAGGTGCGCGCCGCGGCGTCGCGCTCGACTTCGACGCCCAGGATCTCGAGTGCCTCGAGCATGCGGTCGGTGTCATCGGCCTCCAGCACCCCTTCGACGCGCGTCGTGCCGCGCGCGAGCGACGCCATGAGGAGCACACGGTTGCTGATGCTCTTCGACCCCGGCAGCGCGACCTTGCCCTGCGCGCGGGCGCTCGACGCGAGCGTCAGGTCGGGCGAGGCCATCGGCGGCTCAGCGGTCGACGGGCTTCGGAAGCGCGGCACCCTGCTGCCAGCGGCGTCGCGCCGCGCTCGCCTGCGTGAACACCCGATCGAGCGTCGCACCGTCGCCCGAGGCGATTGCCCGGGCGAGCTCGTCGAGCATCGCCCGGTACTCGGCGAGCGCCACGCCGAGCGCGCCGCGGTTCGCGAGTGCGATGTCGCGCCACATCTCGGGAGAGCTTCCGGCGATGCGGGTGAAATCGCGGAAGCCCGAGGCCGCGTGCGCGAACAGCGTCTCCGCATCGGGACGCGCGGCGAGCTGGGCGACGAGGCCGAACGCGAGCACGTGGGGCAGGTGCGACACCGCGGCGAAGGTCCGGTCGTGCCCGGCCGGGTCGAGCTCGATCACCTGCGCGCCGCAGCGCTCCCAGACCGAGCGCACCGTGGCAGTCGCCTCAAGCGCCGTCTCCGGCACGGGGGTCAGCACCGTCGTCCGGTCGCGGAAGAGCGTCGAGAACGCGGCCGCGGCGCCCGAGTGCTCGGTTCCGGCGATCGGATGCGCGGGGACGAAGCGGTCGATGCGCGACCCCAGCGCCGAGCGGGCCGCCGCGACGACGTCCTCCTTGGTGCTCCCGGCATCGGTGACCACGGTTGCGGGTCCGAGGTGTCCGGCGAGCCGGCGCAGCATCGGAGCGATCTCGCCCACCGGCGTCGCCACCAGCACCACGTCGGCGTCGCGAAGCTCGGCGGTCCAGGCTTCGTCGAGCGCGTACGCGCGGTCGACGATGCCGCGCGCGAGAGCGTCGTCCAGGTTGCGGCGCGTGCGGCCGACGCCGACGACCTCCCGCACGCCGCCGGCGGCTTTGAGCGCGAGCGCGCAGGAGCCGCCGATCAACCCGACGCCGATCACGACCAGCCGCCCGAGCGGGCGCGATGGCGTCGTGTCCGTCATCGTCGCGCCCCGGCGGCTACCGCCCGAGGACCTTCGCGAGCGCGGCGAGGAAGCGCGCGTTCTCCGCCGGCAGGCCGATGGTGACGCGCAGCCACTCGGGCAGGCCGTAGCCCGCGACCGGACGCACGATCACGCCTTCGCGCAGCAGGCCGTCGAACACCGCTGCGGCGTCGCCCACGCGGACCAGCAGGAAATTGCCGTGCGAACGCAGCACCGGAACGCGCAGCCGGTCGAGACCCGCCTCGAGCTGGCGCATCCCTTCACGGTTCTGGCGCGAACTCTCCTCGACGTAGTCGCGGTCGGCGAGCGCCGCGACCGCGGCGGCCTGGGCGAGCGCGTTGACGTTGAACGGCTGGCGCACGCGCTCGAGCAGCGCGGCGATCGACGCGTCCATCACGCCGTAGCCGACGCGCAGCGCGGCGAGCCCGTAGGCCTTCGAGAACGTGCGCACGACGACGAGGTTCGGGTGGCGGCCGATCCAGCCGATCGACGGCGAGCGTCCTTCCTCCGGGAGATACTCGTCGTAGGCCTCGTCGAGCACGACGACCACGTCGGGCGGCACCGCGGCGACGAACGACGCGACCTTCGCGCTCGACGCCCAGGTGCCGGTCGGGTTGTTGGGGTTGGCCACGAACACCACCCGCGTGCGCGGCGTGATCGCGGCGAGCATCGCGTCGAGGTCGTGTCCGTGGTCGCGCGCCGGAACCTCGACCCCCTTCGCGCCCCGAGCCTTGGTCGCGAGCGGATAGACCGCGAACGCGAACTGCGAGAACACCGCTTCGTCACCGGGGGTCAGGAACGCCGCGGCGACGAGTTCGAGCACGTCGTTGCTGCCGTTGCCGAGCACGATCTGCGCCGGTCCGATGCCGTGGTGCAGCGCCAGCGCGGCGCGCAGCGCGAAACCGTTGCCATCAGGATAGCGCGTGACGTCGGCCGCCGCCTCGCGGATCGCCGCGAGCACGCGGGGGCTCGGGCCGCGCGGATTCTCGTTGCTCGCGAGCTTGACGATCGTCGCGGGGTCGAGGTGGAGTTCGCGCGCGACCTCCTCGACCGGCTTGCCGGGAACGTAGGGCGCGATGGCGCGCACCCACGCGGGCGCCCGCGAGGCGGCGTCGGTCGGAGTACGGGTCTGCGAGGGGGTCGTGGAAGCGGTCACGGGTCGGGCGCAGCCGGGTACGACCCCAGCAGCTTGAGGAAGGGAGCGCGCTCCCGGAGTTCGTCGAGGGTGGCAGCGACGGGGGGGTCGCTGCGATGGCCGGTCACGTCGATGAAGAACAGGTATTCCCAGCGGCCGTTGCGCGCCGGGCGCGACTCGATGCGGGTCATCGAGACACCGTGCTTCGCGAGCGGGCCGAGCAGCGCGTGCACGGCGCCGGGCCGGTTGGGCGCCGACATCACGAGCGAGGTCTCGTCGTGCCCCGAGGCCTGCACCGCCTGGCGCCCCAGCACCCAGAAGCGCGTCCGGTTGCTGGGGTCGTCCTCGATGTGCGCGGCGAGGACCGGCACGCCGTAGGTCGACGCCGCGATCTCGCCCGCGATCGCGGCCGAACCCTCTTCGCCGGCCGCGAGCCGCGCTGCCTCGGCGTTGCTTGCCACCACGACGCGCGGCACCGACGGCAGGTGGCGCGCGAGCCAGCCCACGCACTGCGCGAACGACTGCGCGTGCGAGTACAGCTTGCGCACGTCCGCGAGCGTCGGCGAACGCGACAGGAGGTTCTGCTGGACCCGCAGTTTCACCTCGCCGACCACCGACAGGTCGCTCGCGACCATCAGGTCGAGCGTGCGCCCGACGGCGCCCTCGGTGGAGTTCTCGACCGGAACGACCGCGAAGTCGGCGCGCCCGGACTCCGCGGCGCGGACCGCGTCGTCGATCGACGCCTGCGGAAGCCCCTCGACCGACGAACCGAAGTGACGCGCGACCGCCGCGTGAGTGAACGTCCCGGGCGGACCGAGATAGGCGATCGACAGCCGCCGCTCGAGCGCGAGGCAGGCCGACATGATCTCGCGGAAGACGCGCCCTACCGCCTCGTCCGGCAGCGGGCCCGGATTCGCGGCGGCGATCCCCGCGAGCACCTGCGCTTCGCGTTCGGGCCGGTAAGCCGGCGCGCCCGAACCTTCCTTGAGCCGGCCGATCGCCTGCGCGTGGCGCGCGCGCTGCGACAGCCGTTCGAGGATCTCGCGGTCGAGCGCGTCGATCGCTTCGCGGTGCCTGCGGAGATCGTCGTCGCCGCTCACGGAATGAGCCGATCGCAGCGGCGCACGGCGGCAGGCCGCATCGGGGGAGCCACGCGCGCCCGCAGGGCCGCCCCAAGGGCGCGCTCCGCCCCCCGGGGGGAGGCGACCGCAGGTCGCTTCGGGGGGATCATTCCTCCTCGCCGTCGCTGTCGACCACGCGCTCGAGGCCGGCGAGCTTCTCGCCGTCCGAGAGGTTGATGAGCGTCACGCCCTGGGTCGAGCGGCCCATCTCGCGAATCGCGTTGACCGGGGTTCGGATCAGCACGCCACCGGTCGAGATCAGCATCACCTCGTCGTCCTTCGACACCAGCGCCGCGGCGACCACCGTGCCGTTGCGCCCGGACTGCTGGATCGCGATCATGCCCTTGGTCCCGCGGCCGTGGCGCGTGTGCTCGACGATCGGCGTGCGCTTGCCGAAGCCGTTCTCGGTCGCGGTCAGCACCGACTGGCCCTCGTCCTCGGCCACCAGCAGCGCGATCACCTTCTGGCCGTTCTCGAGCGTCATGCCCTTGACGCCGTGCGCGTTGCGTCCCATCGGCCGCACGTCGTTCTCGTCGAAGCGCACCGCCTTGCCGCCGGAG
>JADLBN010000205.1 GCA_020847675.1 Burkholderiales bacterium
CGGAACCGTCCAGGTGATCCCGCACATCACCGACGAGATCAAGGCCTGGATCGCGTCCGGCGCGGGCGAAGCGGAAGTGGCGGTGGTGGAAGTGGGCGGCACGGTCGGCGACATCGAGAGCCTGCCGTTCCTCGAGGCGATCCGGCAGATGGGCATCCAGCTCGGCCGCGAGAACGTCTGCTACATCCACCTGACGCTCGTCCCGTACATCCCCACCGCGGGCGAGATGAAGACCAAGCCGACGCAGCACTCGGTGAAGGAGCTGCGCGAGATCGGCATCCAGCCCGACGTCGTGCTCTGCCGCGCCGACCGCCCGATTCCCGACGGCGACCGGCGCAAGATCGCGCTCTTCACCAACGTCCCGCCCGAGGCGGTCATTCCGGCACTCGACGCCGACTCGATCTACAAGATTCCCGCCGCGCTGCACGCGGAGGGGCTCGACACCATCGTCTGCCGCAAGCTCGCGATCGATCCTGCGCCGGCCGATCTGTCGGCCTGGAACCGCCTCACCGACGCCCTCGAGCGTCCCGAGCACGAGGTCGACATCGCGATGGTCGGCAAGTACGTCGACCTGACCGAGTCCTACAAGTCGCTCTCCGAGGCGCTGGTGCACGCCGGCATCCACACGAGGAGCCGCGTGCGGATCCACTACGTGGACTCGGAAGCGGTCGAACGCGACGGCACCGCCGCGCTCGAGGGGATGGACGCGATCCTCGTTCCGGGCGGCTTCGGCAAACGCGGCGTGGAAGGCAAGATCCGCGCGATCCGCCTCGCGCGCGAGCGCGGGATCCCATACCTCGGCATCTGCCTCGGCATGCAGCTCGCCGTGATCGAGCACGCGCGGCATCGCGCGGGACTCGCGAATGCGAATTCGACCGAGTTCGACCCGGACACGCCGCATCCCGTGGTCGCGCTGATCACCGAGTGGCAGAACCGCGACGGAAGCATCGAGAGGCGCGGCGCGGATTCCGACATGGGCGGCACGATGCGCCTGGGCGCGCAGCCCTGCGAGGTGGTTGCGGGTTCGCTCGCGAACCGGATCTACGGGTCGACCAGCGTCGCGGAGCGCCACCGGCACCGCTACGAGGTCAACAACCACTATCTGCCGCGGCTCGAGGCCACCGGCCTCGTCGTGAGCGCGCGGGCGAAGAGCGCGACGGCCGGCGACCTGTGCGAGATGATCGAACTCGCCGACCACCCGTGGTTCTTCGGCTGCCAGTTCCACCCCGAGTTCACCTCGAACCCGCGCCGCGGCCATCCGCTGTTCGTGAGTTTCGTGCGTGCGGCGCTCGCGCGCAGACGCGCCGGAGGCGATTCGGCCGGCGCGGTGGCCGAACTCGTCGCCTCGCTGTAACGGGTGAGACCGCACCGAAGCCTGATGCACCCGTTCCGCCCTGATGGAGGGCCGCGTTCGCCTCACCGCCCCCGGGGCGCGGGGCTCCCATGAAGCTTTGCGGCTTCGACGTCGGCCTCGACCGGCCGATGTTCCTGATCGCCGGGCCCTGCGTAGTCGAGTCGTTGTCGCTGCAGGTCGACGCCGCCGGGAAACTGAAGGAGATGACCTCGGCGCTTCGCATTCCTTTCGTGTTCAAGTCGAGCTACGACAAGGCTAACCGCAGCTCGCACGCGAGCTTCCGCGGGCCGGGCATGGACGAGGGGCTGCGCATCCTCGCCGAGGTGAAGCGGCAGGTCGGCGTGCCGGTCTTGACCGACGTGCACGATGAGGACGAGGTCGCGACGGTCGCCGCCGTGGTCGACGTGCTGCAGACGCCGGCGTTCCTGTGCCGGCAGACCGACTTCATCCAGGCGGTCGCACGCGCCGGGAAGCCGGTGAACATCAAGAAGGGCCAGTTCCTCGCGCCCGGCGACATGAAACAGGTGGTCGCGAAGGCGAAGGCCGCGAGCGGCGCCGACAACATCCTCGTCTGCGAGCGCGGCGCCTCGTTCGGCTACCACAACCTCGTCTCCGACATGCGCGCGCTCGCGATCCTGCGCGGCACCGGCTGCCCGGTGGTGTTCGACGCGACGCATTCGGTGCAGCTGCCGGGCGGGCAGGGAACCTCGTCAGGCGGCGAGCGCGAGTTCGTCCCGGTGCTCGCGCGCGCGGCAGTCGCGGCCGGAGTGGCCGGCGTGTTCATGGAAACGCACCCGGACCCCGCGAAGGCGCTCTCCGACGGCCCGAACGCGTGGCCTCTGTCGCGTATGCGCGCGCTCCTCGAAACCCTCGCGGAACTCGACGCCACGGTGAAACGCGCCGGTTTCCCCGAGACCGAACTCATGGCCGAGCGCACGGCCGGCTGATCGCCGCACCCCGATGCCCGCCTACCTGATCGCCGAGCACCGGATCCACGACGCCGAGCGCTTCGAGGCGTACCGAAGCGCCGTCGCGCCGATGATAACGCGCTTCGGCGGACGCTACCTCACGGTCCCCGGTTCGCACGCCGTGCTGGACGGCGCATGAAGCGTTTTCCTTCTTCGATGACACGAATCGTCATCGCGGCTCGATGCCGCGCCGCGAGGCTTCGCGCGCCAGCACCGCTTCTGATCCCCGACCTCTGACTCCTGACTCCTGAACATGAGCGCCATCGTCGACGTCATCGCCCGCGAGATCCTCGATTCCCGCGGCAATCCCACCATCGAAGCCGACGTCGTGCTCGAGTCCGGCGTGTCCGGCCGCGCCGCGGTTCCTTCCGGCGCCTCGACCGGCTCGAAGGAGGCGGTCGAGTTGCGCGACGGCGACGCGAAGCGCTACGGCGGCAAGGGCGTCACGCGCGCGGTCGAGCACGTCAACACCGAAATCTGCGAGGCGATCCTCGGACTGGATGCCACCGAGCAGGGCCTGATCGACAAGACGCTCGTCGCGCTCGACGGCACCGAGAACAAGGGGCGGCTCGGCGCGAATGCGATCCTCGCGGTGTCCTGCGCGGTGGCGAAAGCCGCCGCCGACGACTCGTCGCTGCCGCTCTACCGCTATCTCGGCGGCGCGGGCGAGATGCAGCTTCCGGTGCCGCTCATGAACGTGATCAACGGCGGCGCCCACGCGAACAACAAGATCGACCTGCAGGAGTTCATGCTGGTGCCGCTCGGCGCGCCCACGTTCCGCGAGGCGCTGCGCCACGGCGCCGAGGTGTTCCACACGCTGAAGAAGCTGATCGACGCGCGCGGCATGCCCACCACGGTGGGCGACGAGGGCGGTTTTGCGCCGGACCTGCCGTCGAACGAGGCGGCGCTGCAGCTCCTGGTCGAGGCGATCGACAAGGCGGGCTACGAGCCCGGACGCGACATCGCGGTCGCGCTCGACTGCGCCGCATCCGAGTACTTCGTCGACGGCGCCTACCGTCTCGAAGGCGAGAATCGCGTGCTGACCCCGGCCCAGATGATCGACGTGCTGGCGACCTGGTGCGGCAAGTACCCGATCGTCAGCATCGAGGACGGCATGTCCGAGCACGACTGGGACGGCTGGAAGGCGCTGACCGAGCGCCTCGGCCGCGACGTGCAGCTCGTCGGCGACGACATCTTCTGCACCAACACGAGGATCCTGAAGCAGGGGATCGAGCGCGGCGTCGCGAATTCGATCCTGGTCAAGATCAACCAGATCGGCACGCTCTCCGAGACTTTCGCCGCGATCACGATGGCGAACCGCGCGCGCTACACCGCGGTGGTGTCGCACCGCTCCGGCGAGACCGAGGACAGCCTCATCGCGGACATCGCGGTGGGCACCAACGCCGGCCAGATCAAGACCGGGTCGCTCTCGCGCTCGGACCGCATCGCCAAGTACAACCAGTTGCTGCGCATCGAGGAGGACCTGGGCGACGCCGCGTCCTACCCGGGGCGCGCCGCGTTCTTCAACCTGCCGTGAGCAGAGGATGACATCCCCCCCGAACGCGCTGCACGCGGTTCCCCCCCGTGGGGGGCGGCGAGCTCGGGGCGGCCCTTCGCTCGTCTCGTCCCCCCCGAACGCGCTGCGCGCGGTTCCCCTCCGTGGGGGGCGGCGAGCTCGGGGCGGCCCTTCGCTCGTCTCGTCCCCCCCGAACGCGCTGCGCGCGGTTCCCCCCCGTGGGGGGCGGCGAGCTCGGGGCGGCCCTTCGCTCGCCAGACTGGCCGACGGCGTATGCGCTGGCTCGCGCTGATCTTCCTCGCCGCGATCGCGGCGCTGCAGTACCCGATGTGGTTCGGGAAGGGGGGATGGCTCGCGGTGCGCGACCTCGACCGCCAGGTCGCGATGCAGCGCGAGGGCAACGAGAAGCTCAAGGCGCGCAACGAGGCGCTCGACGCCGACGTGCGCGACCTGAAGACCGGGACCGAGGCGATCGAGGAGCGCGCCCGCTCCGAACTCGGCATGGTGCGGCCGGACGAGGTGTTCTTTCAGCTCCAGGCCGGCAGCGGGCTGAAGGCCGCGCCGGCGGCGCGCTGAGCGCGGCCGATGACGCGGGTCGTCTCGCGGCAGAATGCCCGGTACCGCGAGGTGGCGCGGCTGGTCGCGTCGTCGCGCGACCGGCGCAGGACCCGCCGCGCGTTGCTCGAGGGCGAACATCTCGTCGCCGCCTACGTCGAGCGCGTCGGCACGCCGGAGGTCGTCGTCGTCAACGACGACGCGGCCGCTCGGCCCGGCATCGCGTCGCTCGCGGCGAACCTCCCCGACGCGCGGCTGCTGTTCGTGAGCCGCGCGCTGTTCGCCGGACTGGGGGCGCTGTCGCCTGACGTGGGCGTGGTCGCCGTCGCGCCCGCGCCTTCGCCCGATCCGGAGCGTTCCGCCCTGGCGCCGCTCGTGCTGTTCGCCGAGGCGATCCAGGATCCCGGCAACCTGGGCTCGATGCTTCGCTCCGCCGCGGCGTTCGGCGCGACCGCGGCGCACCTGTCGTCCGACTGCGCGTTCGCATGGTCGCCCAAGGTGCTCCGCGCGGGGCAGGGCGCGCATTTCCACCTCGCGATCCACGACGACGCGGACCTGCTCGCGGTGGCACGCCGTTTTCGCGCCGGCGGCGGACGCCTGCTCGCGGCGGTGGCTGCGGGCGGGACGCCGCTCCACGCCGCGGCGATGCAAGGCAGGATCGCCGTGGCGCTGGGCAACGAGGGCGCCGGACTCTCGGCGGCGCTGCGCGCCGAGGCGGACGACCGGGTCACGATCCCGATGCCCGGCGGCACCGAGTCGCTCAACGCGGCCGCGGCCGCAGCGGTGGTGCTCTACGAGGTCGCGCGCGCGAAGATCACTGCTGGCTGATCGCCGCGAAGTTGCCCGTCTCGGTGCAGCCCGACCCCAGGTCCGCGGTCCAGGTCGCCTGGAGGCCGCCGTTCGAAGTTCGGCGGAGGTCGGTGACGTTCGCCGTCGTGTTGATCCCGTAGGATTCGCACACGTAGGTCGCGGACGGGATCTGGAACACCTTGCCCGACTGGACGGCCGTGCCCTCCATCACGCAGTCGGTCACCGCTTCGGTCGTGACGTGCTCGATGCGGATCACGCTCTGCGGCAACTGTTTGACGATGTACTGGTAGTTGTAGAGATCCGTATAGCTCCCGCCGTTGCACTGGCTCGTCCCCTTGATCATCACGCCGCCCAGGTAGGTGCCGGCCACCTCGATCGGCGTCAGCGCCTGGCGTTCGATCGTCTTGGTGACCTGCACGGCGTTGACCGTGTAGACGAGCGACCCGCGCACCAGCGACTCGGCGGTGAACTGCGCCGTGCCGGCGAGCGTGCAGCCCGCGTTCCCCGGCACCCAGGGTCCTCCGAACCAGCTTCCGACGCACTGGTACACGCCGCCCGAGTAGCGGCCGGAGCCGATCTGGAACATCTCGGCCGTCACCCAGGTCGGCTTGCCGTCCGCACCGTAGATGAAGAACGTCGCGAAGAGGAACCCGGGACTCTGCGCGAAGTTCACGCCCCATCCGGATTCGGCGCCGCCGGGTCCCCACCAGATGTCCGAATAATCGGGATCGGCGGCGCGGGCCGGCGCGGCCCACAGGAGCGCGAGGCACGACATGGCGAGAGCGAGACGTCGAAGCATGTCGTGGTTCCTGCGTGGAGATGGCCGATTCTAGCGCGGCCCGGAGCCGGCCTGCGCCGCGAGAGCGCGGGCAGCGTCCCGCCAGGCACTCCGCGGGCCGATTGAAGGCTGCGCGCCGCGGCCGGTGCACGCATGAGCGCCGGCGGCGGACCCGTCGGCCAGCCCCTCGCGCATCGACGCTCCGCGGTCGAGCGCTGCGGCGAAGGCTCCGACGAACGAGTCTCCCGCAGCGGTCGTATCGACCACGCCGACACGGCAGGCGGGGAGCCGGTAATGGCAACCCGGGTCGGCGGCGACGAGTCCCGCGGAGCCCAGCGTCACGACGGCCGCGAGCGACCAGCGGTCCGCGGCGGCGGCGCAGAAGGCTTCCGGCGCATCGGGCAGGTTCGTGGCGCGGGCGATCTCCGCCGCCTCGTGCTCGTTCACGACGAGCACGTCGACGTCGTCGAGCAGCGAGTCCGGGAGCGGTACGGGCGGCGCGGCGTTGAGGACGACACGGGCGCCACGCTCTTTCGCTCTTCGTGCGAGCACCGTGACCTCGGGCAGCGGCACCTCGAGCTGCATGACGACGGTCGCGGACCCGTCCAGCACGCGGTCCTCCACGGCATCCGCACGGACGCGCGCATTCGCGCCCGGGACCACCGTGATCGCGTTGCGGCCCGCGTCGTCCACGTGGATCAGCGCGAGTCCGGTCGCATCTTCAAGCGCCGCGACGCGCGACAGATCGACGTTCTCCGCACGCAGGAGCGCGAGCGCGCCTTGCGCGAAATCGTCGCGCCCGACCGCGCCCGCGAGCGCGACGTCCGCGCCCGCGCGCCGCGCGGCCAGAGCCTGGTTCGCTCCCTTGCCCCCGGCGTGGATCGCGAAGCCGCGCGCGAGCTGCGTTTCGCCCTCGCGCGGAAGCGTCGCGACGTTCGCGACCAGGTCCGCGTTGATCGAGCCGAAGACGACGATCACGCCCGGACCGGTCAGCGTGGCCCGAGGCGGTTGACCGTGCCCTTCACCAGCAGGACGTTCCCGTAGGGGCGAAGCTCGCCGGTGCGCACGACCGCGTACGCCTCGCGGGCCCGTTCGTAGAACGCCTGACGATCCAGGCGGCCCATCTCGACGTCGCCCAGGTCGTGGTCGGCGAGCACGGCCGCGAAGTCCGCGACCGGTTCGGGAATCGCCTCCGGATCGCCGATGACTTCCATCGTCCAGACCGGGGGCTCGCTGCCGGGGGCGTCGAGAGGCAGCAGCGAGAGCACCGCCGCGAGGACCTCGTGCGACCCCGCGCCGGCGACCGGGATCACTCGGCGTCCGACCGAGGCCGAAGGGAAGTTCGCATCGACGATCGCGACCTCGTCGCCGTGTCCCATCGACGCGAGCGCGTGCAGGAGGTCGGGGGTGACCAGAGGCGGGATTCCCTTGAGCATCGCGGTCCTCGCTTCAGTAGACGTGGCGCTCGAGCTTCGCGCGGTGGAGGATGGTGGTCGCGATCTCCTCGATCGACTTGGTCGTCGTGTCGATCATCGGGATGCCTTCGCGCTGCATCAGGCTCTCCGCTTCGCGCACTTCGCGGCGGCAGTTGTCGAGCGACGCATAGCGGCTCCCCGGACGACGCTCCTCGCGGATCTCGCGCAGTCGCTCGGGCTGGATGGTGAGGCCGAAGAGCTTCCCGCGGAAGCCCTCCACCGAGCCGGGCAGCCGGCGGTCGACGAAGTCGTCCGGCGTGAGCGGGAAGTTCGCCGCGCGCACGCCGAACTGCAGCGCGAGGTAGAGCGAGGTGGGCGTCTTGCCGCAGCGCGAGACGCCGACCAGGATCACCTGCGCCTTGCCGAGTTCACGCGTCGCGGCGCCGTCGTCGTGCGCCTGCGCGAAGTTGATCGCCTCCATGCGGGCGAAGTACTCGTGGCTGTTCGCGAGTCCGTGCGAACGCCCGGCGGCGTGCGAACTCTTCGCGGTCAGTTCCGCCTCGAGCGGGGCGATGAAGATCTGGAACAGGTCGAGCGTGAGCGCCTCGGCGCGCGCGCGGATCGCCTCGCTCGCGGCCTCGTCGACGACCGAGCTGAACACGATCGGGCGGCAACCCTCCTTCGCTCCGGTCTCGTTCACCAGCCGGATCGCGTCGTCGACCTTGTCGGGCGAATCGACGAACGGCACGGTGACGCGGTGAAAGCGGACGTCCTCGAACTGCGAGAGGAGGCTGTTGCCGAGCATCTCGGCCGTGATGCCGGTGCGATCCGACAGGAAGAACACCGTGCGTCGCATCGGCGGAGCGGGGGTCGCGACGGACGCTCGCGCCGGTTCAGAACCGCGACCAGACCGGCTCGATGCCGGCAGGGAGAGGCGGGAGGTCGCCCAGATCGAGCCAGCTCTCGCCCGGGCCGTGGTAGTCGGAGCCGGTCGATGCCGCGAGGCCCCGCAGCCGCGCGTGGGCCGCGAACTGCGCCGACTGCACGGCGGTGTGCGACGGGGAGAGCACCTCGACCGCATCGCCGCCGGCGGCCGTGAAGTCGTCGAGGAGCTTCGCCATGCCGGCTTCGCCGTTGACCTTGTAGCGGCCCGGATGGGCGAGAACGGCGACGCCGCCAGCTCCGTGGATCCAGCCGATCGCCTGCGGGAGCGTCGCCCATTCGTGCTCGACGTAGCCCGGCTTGCCGGGCACGAGATAGCGCTTGAAGACGTCCTTCACGTCCCGGCAATGGCCCGCCTCGACCAGCCAGCGGGCGAAATGGGTGCGCGACACGAGTTTCTCGCTGGTCACGAACCGGAGCGCGCCTTCGAAGGCGCCCGGGATGCCGGCTGCGGCGAGGGCGTCGCCAATGCGCCTCGCCCGGCCCGTGCGGCCTTCGCGAATCGACGTGAGGCCCGCGTTCAGCGTCTCGTCGGCAGCGTCGAAGTCGAGTGCGACGACGTGGACCGTGAGGTCTTCCCAGCTGACCGAGAGTTCGCTGCCCGTCACGAAACCGATTCCGGCCGCGGCAGCGGCATGCCGGGCCTCCTCGAGCCCGCAGACCTCGTCATGATCGGTGAGCGCGAGGACCTCGACGCCGCGGGACGCCGCGCGGCGCACCACCTCGGAGGGGGAAAGGAGGCCGTCCGAGCGGGTCGAATGGCAATGCAGGTCGTAACGCAACGTCATGAGGACGCCATTCTAGCAGCGGCCCCGGCGAGTCCCCGGGGGAACGCCGCTCGTCGGCAACCCTTGCGAACTCGCGACATCCGGTGAAAAATATGCCATTGGGATAGGTGCGGCGGCCGCCGCATTCCGGCCCGCTTCGGGAGGTACCGGCAAGTGAAGCTGCTCGACCGCGTTCTCAACCCGCGTGAAATCCGGAGGCGCCTGGGCCTCAACCAGGAGCAGTTCTGGACCCAGATCGGGGTCACGCAGAGCGGAGGCTCGCGCTACGAGAGCGGCCGCGAGATGCCGCGTCCGGTACGGGAGCTGCTTCGCCTGGTGCACGTGGAGCAGATCGACCTCTCGCAGGTCAAGCGCATCGATTTCGAAATCATCGGCTACCTGAAGGAATCGCATCCGGATCTCTACCGGAGCCTGCGCCGGGCCGCGCGCGGACGGCGTGGCGCACAAGGCACGCCGACGATGTCCGGCCTCGACGAGGACCTCGGCGAAGACCTGTCCGATCCGGTCGACGTTCCCGATCCGCGCGTCTAGCCTGCGCTGACGCAGCGCAGCACCCCGGTTCGTCTGTCCCGCTCGCGGTAGAATCGCTGCCGCGCCGGCAGCCCGTTGCTGCGACGCGGCAAGCGGCGTATGCCATCGAAGGGCGGGGAGCGATCCATGAGTGGGGAAGCGCGCGTCGTTGCGTTCGAATGCCTGCGGATGTCCGACGTCGACCGCGTAGGCGGCAAGAACGCCTCGCTGGGCGAAATGATCGGGCAACTCGCGGGGGCCGGCATCCGGGTGCCGGGTGGCTTCGCGACCACCGCTGCGGCCTTTCGCGAATTTCTAGCCCACGACCGCCTCGGTGAACGCATCGAAGCGCGGTTGGCCGCCCTCGACGTCGACGACGTCGCGACGCTTGTGCGGACCGGAGCCGAAATCCGCGGTTGGGTCGCGCAGGCTCCGCTGCCGCCGGGCCTGGAGGCCGACCTTCGCGCTGCCTACGAAGAACTGGACGCGTCATCGCCGGGAGCGAGCTATGCGGTGCGCTCGTCGGCCACGGCCGAGGACCTGCCGGACGCGTCATTCGCAGGGCAACAAGAAACCTTTCTGAATATCAATGGAATAGATAATATCATTCATGCGATACGCGAGGTATTCGCCTCGCTGTGGAACGATCGCGCGATCGCCTATCGCGTGCATCAGGGCTACGCGCACGCGGGCGTCGCGCTGTCCGCCGGAGTCCAGCGCATGGTGCGAAGCGACCTCGGGGCGGCCGGCGTGCTGTTCACGCTCGACACCGAGTCCGGCTTCGACCAGGTCGTGTTCATCACCTCGTCCTACGGGCTGGGCGAGACGGTGGTCCAGGGTGCGGTCAACCCGGACGAATTCACCGTGTCCAAGCGGACGCTGGACGCCGGACGCGGAGCCATCCTGCGCAAGACCGTCGGGACCAAGGCGGTCAAGATGGTATTCGCCGACGGGCGCTCGGCCGGGCGCTCCACCGCCACGGTCGCGGTTCCCGAGGCGGACCGGACGCGCTTCTCGATCGGCGACGACGAGGTGGTCGAACTCGCGCGCGCCGCGGTGGCGATCGAGAGGCACTACGGCCGGCCGATGGACGTCGAGTGGGGCCGCGACGGTTCGGACGGAAAGCTCTACATCCTGCAGGCGCGACCCGAGACGGTGAAGTCGCGCGAGACCGGAGCCGAACTGCGCCGCTACCGGCTGAAGGGCGCCTCGACGGTGCTCGCGAGCGGACGAGCGATCGGCCAGAAGATCGGGCAGGGCGTCGTGCGGCTGGTGAAGTCGGCCGCGGAGATGGATCGCGTGCGCGCGGGCGACGTGCTGGTGACCGACATGACCGACCCCGACTGGGAACCGGTGATGAAGCGCGCGGCGGCGATCGTCACCAACCGGGGAGGGCGCACCTGCCACGCCGCGATCATCGCGCGCGAACTGGGGATCCCTGCGGTGGTGGGCTGCGGCGACGCGACCCGGACGCTCGCCGAAGGCGCGGAGGTCACCGTGTCCTGCGCCGAGGGCGACACCGGGCACGTGTATGCCGGGCGGCTGGAGGTCGAGATCGCCGATGTCGCGCTCGACCGCATGCCGCCGTGCCCGACGAAGATCATGATGAACGTCGGCAACCCGGAACTCGCGTTCGCGTTCCGCCGCCTGCCCAACGAGGGCGTGGGCCTCGCGCGCCTCGAGTTCATCATCAGCCGCAACGTCGGCATCCACCCGAAGGCCCTCCTCGAGTACGCGACGCTGCCGGCCGACCTCAAGGCGCAGATCGCGCCGAGGATCGCCGCCTACGGGGATCCGGTCGAGTTCTACGTCGCGAAGATCGCCGAAGGGGTCGCGACCATCGCCGCGGCGTTCTGGCCCAAGAAGGTCATCGTCCGCCTGTCGGACTTCAAGTCCAACGAGTACGGCAACCTGGTCGGCGGCCAGCGCTACGAGCCGCACGAGGAGAACCCGATGCTGGGTTTCCGCGGCGCCTCGCGCTACCTCGCGAGTTCGTTCTACGACTGCTTCGCGCTCGAGTGCCGGGCGATGAAGCGCGTGCGCGACGAGATGAAGCTCACCAACGTCGAGCTGATGGTGCCGTTCGTGCGCACGCTGGCCGAGGCGCGGGGCGTGAACGAACTGCTCGCGAAGAACGGCCTGAAGCGCGGCGAGAACGGCCTGCGCGTGATCATGATGTGCGAGCTGCCTTCGAACGCGGTGCTGGCCGACCGCGTCCTCGAGCACTTCGACGGCTTCTCGATCGGCAGCAACGACATGACGCAGCTGACGCTGGGCGTCGACCGCGACGCCGGCGGCGCGATCGCCTCGACCTTCGACGAACGCGACGACGCGGTGAAGGCGATGCTCGCGATGGCGATCGAGGCCTGTCAGCGCAAGGGCAGTTACGTCGGCATCTGCGGTCAAGGACCTTCGGACCACCCGGACCTCGCGCAGTGGCTCGTCGACCGCCGGATCGAGAGCATGTCGCTCAACCCGGACACGGTGGTCGAGACCTGGCTCGATCTCGCGAAGCGCGCCGGCAGTTCGCGGCCGGAGCCGGCGCCGGGCTGACGCCGCAGCTGCGCCGGTCCCGACGCCGGTCGCGGGACAGGCCGAACGGCCGAAGGCGAAGCGCGGCGCACGCGTGTTTCGATGAGGCCATGCGCCGCCTCGCGTCCCGACGGTTCGACTTCACGCCTTCGCGGGCGATCCGTGCATTCGTCGTCGTGTCGCACGCGTCCTCGATCGCTCTCGTCGCCGCGATGCCCCTTGGCCTCCCGCTCGTCGCCGGTCTCGCGCTGCTCGTGGCTGCGCTGGGCGTGCGGACGTGGCGAGGTCTCGGGAGCGGCCTCGCGGGCATGGTGGTCCGGTCGGACGGTTCGGTCGCGGGGCTTGGCGCCGACGGACGCGCGCTGCCAGGCGCGTTGCGGGAAGGGAGCGTCGCCCTGCCTTTGCTTGCGACGATCGCCTGGCGCGCGGACGGCGAGCGTCGAACGCGGAAGGTGCCGGTGGCGTTCGATGCGCTCACGCCGGAGGCGCACCGCGAACTGCGGGTGTTCCTGCGCTACGCGACGAGCGGCCGGGACGATTCGCCGCCGTCGAGCCAGGCGCGGGCCTCGATCAGCGCGGCGCTCTCCGCCTTGGTCTGTCCGGCGAGGAGGTGAAGGTACAGCGGAACGAGTCGCGCGGGTTCGGGGAGCCGGGCGCGATCCTCGCCGGGATGGGTGCGGCCTCGCAGCGGCGAGCGGATCGGGCCGGGAACGACCGCGTTCACGCGCAGATTCGGCCGCGACTCCCATTCGTCCGCGAGTTCGCGCGCGAGCGCGGCGACCCCGGCCTTGGTGACGCCGTAGCCGCCCCAATACGCCCGCGGGGCGATGCCGCGGTCGTCGAGCGTGAAGACGACCGCGGCGTCCGGCGCCTTCGCGAGCAGCGGAGCGAGCGAGCGCGTGAGGCCCATCGGCGCGGCGAGATTGACCCGGAGCAGCGCGAGCCAGGCGTCGAACGACTGCTGCTCGATCGGGCCGAGCGTGCCCAACATCGCCGCGGCATGGACGATGCCGTCGAGCCGCTTGAACTGCGACTCGAGCGCGGAGGCGACGTTGCCGAAGTCGGCGGCCTCCGCCTTCGCGAAGTCGAGCGGGAGGATGACCGGCTCCGCGTGACCGTCCGCCACGATCGCGTCGTAGAGCGCTTCGAGCCTGGGCAGGTGACGCCCGTGCAGCACGACGGTCGCGCCCTGCGCGGCGCACTCGCGCGCGAGCGGCTCGCCGAGCCCCCCGGTGGCACCTGTCACGAGGATCACGCGGTGGGCGAGGTCGGGCGGTGACGGTCGGGCGGGGTCGGGCAGGGGCACGGAGAGATTCCTGACTGGCGCGGGCCGAATCATAACGTGGCGTGGCGCCGACACCGCGCGCGTCGCGACGCGAATTGTGCGCGACGGTGGCCCCGTGTATAATTTCGGATTCGCCGTGGGGGTATAGCTCAGCTGGGAGAGCGCTTGCATGGCATGCAAGAGGTCAGCGGTTCGATCCCGCTTACCTCCACCACCGAACGAACGACCCCGCTTGCGCCGGCGCATTCGAGCGAGCGGGATGGCCGGCGGAATCCGCAGCACCGGGTCCCCATCGTCTAGAGGCCTAGGACATCGCCCTTTCACGGCGGTAACCGGGGTTCGAATCCCCGTGGGGACGCCACCGTGACGACGGCGGCGAAGGCAGGACAGGAAACGGCCCGCGAACGCGGGCCGTTTCTGCTTGGGGCAGGGCTGGTGCAATGGGCAGGACATCGGCGGGAGCGCGGAATGGACGACGGATCCGGAGTGAAGGCAGCCGAGGCTTCGAACGCGCGACCGACCGCGCACGATGCGACGACCGACGCGATCAGGCACTCGTACAAGGCGTTTCCCTACGACAGTCGCCCGTGCCCGACCAGCACGCCGGCGCGAATCGCCACGGTCGCGCGGCTCCTGGGCGTGGAGGCACCGGATCCGGCCCGGGCACGGGTGCTGGAGATCGCCTGCAGTGACGGCGGCAACCTGGTTCCGATGGCCTGTGCGACGCCAGGCGGCCGGTTCGTCGGCATCGACCTCGCGTCCGAAGCGGTCGAGGTGGCGCGCGGCATGGCGCGAGACCTCGGCGTCGGCAACCTGACGCTGATCGACGGCGACCTGCGGAACCTGCCGTCCGATCTCGGGCCCTTCGACTACATCGTCGCGCACGGCTTCCACTCGTGGGTACCGCCGGAGGTGCGCGTCGCGATGTTCGACACGATGCGCACGAACCTCGCGCCGGACGGTATCGCCTTCGTGAGCCACAACGTCATGCCCGGATGCGCGCTGCGGGGGATCCCGTGGAGCGCCGTGCGGCCGCAGGTCATGGACATCGAGGATCCCGCCAGGCGGATCGCCGAGGCACGCGCGGTCGCGGGGCGGATGGCGACCACGATGTCGCGGCTGCCCGGGATGGCCGTGGCCGTTGCCGAGGAGTTTCGCGACCTGGCCGAGCGGCAGGACATCGTGCTCGTGCACGACGACCTCGCGTCGCTCAATCAGCCGGTCTATTTGCGCGACATCGCGGCCGAGGCGGCCTCGCACGGCCTCGAGTGGCTCGCCGACGCCGATCCCTCGCGGCACGTTGCGTACGCATACGACGAGCCGATGAACCGCTGGCTCGCGAGCCTCGACCGGATGGCGAGGGAGCACGTCGTCGATCACCTGCGCCTGAGGCGCTATCGCGAGTCGCTGTTCGTGCATCAGGGGCGGCCACCCGGCGCGCCGATGTCGCCGGAGCGGCTGGGCGCGATGCACGTAGCCGCTGCCAACTCGACGGTCGAGCGCCACGCATCGTTGCCCGCGCCTCCCGCCGCAGGCGACCGTTCGGGTCCGGCGGTCCAGCGCCGGCTCCTCGACCGCCTCGTCCGCCTGCATCCGTCCAGCGCGCCGGTCGCGGAGGTCGTCGGCTGGATCGCCGGCGACGCCGCGCCCGGTTCGCCGCTCGCCGATCCGCCGCAGGCGCGGCAACTGCTGCTCTCGGCTTGCGCGACCGGCGTCTTCGTACCGCTCGGCTGGCCGGTCGACGCCAATCGCGTCGCCGGTGAGCGGCCATGCGTCTTCGCTCCGGCCCGCTGGCAGGCCGAGCGGCACGAGTACGTCGTGAACCTGCGGCACGACGGCGTCGTTTTCACCGACGCGGTGCAGCGCCGCCTGCTGCCGTTGCTCGACGGCACGCGAACGCGGGCTGAACTCTCGCAGGCCCTCGCCCGCATCGCCGCGGACCTCGGGAAGCCGGCGCGCCCGCTCGGCGAGCACCTCGCGCACTTCACCTCGATCGGGCTGGTCGAGCGGTGATCGCGCGACTCCGTTCCGCGGTCGACGGGATGCACCTGCCGGCTCTGCCTGGAGTCCGGGGTTGACCTCGACGATCCGCGACAGCCTGAACGGTCGCGATGACCCACTCGCCGGCCGGTTCCCGGGCAGCGCGAGCGTTGCGGAACCGACGGCGTTCCTCGTGGAGCGCGGCATGGCCGCGGACGCGGCGCGCGAACGGATCCCGAGGGCCTGCGTTTCCGGCGCGGCCGAACTGCTCTCGCGCCCGCTCGTCGCCGTGCGGCAAGCAGGCGCGCGCCCGCGCTCATTCGCGGTTGCGCGCTGGCAGGCCGCCCGCGGATCGATCGTGACGTCGCTGCGGCACGAAGGCATCCGGATCGACGAACCAGAGGGGCGGGCGCTTCCCGCCGCGGCAGACGGCACGCGCGACCGCGAAGCGCTCGCCGCGACGCTCGGCGGACGTCCCGATGCGAGACAAGTCGTCGACCGCTTTCTCGCCCGATTCGCCGACACCGGCCTGATCGAGGCCTGATCCCAGGGAGCCAAGCCATGACCGACCACGACAGCCTGCAGCGACGCATCGCCGACCACTGGGACCGCGAGATCGTCCGCGAGATCACCGACTACATCCGCGTGCCGGCCAAGTCCCCGCACTTCGACGCAGACTGGCGCGCGCACGGCCACATCGAGACGGTGATCCGCAATGCGGAGCGCTGGGTGCGGGCGCAGGATCTGCGCGGGCTCGCGGTCGAGATCGTCCGCCTCGAGGGCCGCACGCCGCTCCTGTTCTTCGACGTTCCCGCTTCCGGTGCCGCCGCGCACGGGCCGACCGTCCTGCTCTACGGCCACCTGGACAAGCAGCCCGAGATGACGGGCTGGCACGAAGGTCACGGTCCCTGGTCGCCGCACCTCGAGGACGGGAAGCTCTACGGCCGGGGCGGCGCGGACGACGGTTACGCGGTCTACGCGGCGATCGCCGCGCTCAAGGCGCTCGAGGCGGAGGGCATGCCGCACGCGCGCTGCGTCGGCGTGATCGAGACCTGCGAGGAGTCCGGCAGCTACGACCTGCCTGCCTACCTCGAACTCCTCGCGCCGCGACTCGGACCGGTCGATCTCGTGATCGGTCTCGACTCGGGAGCAGGTGACTACGAGCGCCTGTGGCAGACGACCTCGCTCCGCGGCCTCGCGGGCGGCACGCTCTCGGTCGAGGTGCTGACCGAGGGCGTGCACTCGGGCGACGCGAGCGGCGTCGTGCCTTCGTCGTTCCGCATCCTGCGCCACCTGCTCGAGCGGATCGAAGACAGCGGCACCGGCCGCATCGTACCGGCCGGATTCCACGCGCCGATTCCCGACGAGCGCGTCACCCAGGCGCGCGACGCCGCGCGCATCCTCGGCGCGCCGATGATCGGGCGCTTCCCCTGGTCGGGCGGCACGAAGCCGATGACCTCCGATGGGACCGAAGCGGTTCTCAACCGGACCTGGCGTCCGGCCCTGTCGGTCACCGGGGCGGACGGGCTGCCGCCGATCGCGAACGCCGGCAACGTGCTGCGCCCGTCCACGCAGGTGAAGCTCTCGCTGCGACTGCCGCCGACCGTCGACGGCGAACGCGCGTCCCATGCGCTCAAGCGCCTCGTCGAGGCCGACCCGCCGCACGGCGCGATCGTGCGCTTCACCGAAGACGCGCACGCGAGCGGATGGAACGCGCCCCCGACCGCGGCGTGGCTCGCCGCGGCGCTCGACGCCGCCTCGCGCGCGCACTACGGAGCGCCGTCCGGCGCACTGGGCGAGGGCGGGACCATTCCGTTCATGGGCATGCTGGGCAAGCAATTCCCCGAGGCGCAGTTCCTGATCACCGGGGTGCTCGGCCCGAAGTCCAACGCGCACGGACCGAACGAATTCCTGCACATCCCGTACGCGAAGAAACTCAACGCCTGCGTCGCGCAGGTGATCGTCGCGCACGCGCGGCGCGGCGGCTGATCGGCGCGGGGCGTCAGGCCGCTTCGGCGGCCGCGAATCCGCCGGGAAACGGGACGAAGCTCCCGGGTGTCTTCGCGTAGCGCTTGAGCAGCAACCGGCAGACGTCGAGATCGAACGCGGGCTGCACCCGTGCCGCGAGGAGTTCGCCGAGTTCGGCTTCGTCGCGCGCGGTTCCGAGCCAGTGCCAGTCGCGGACCACGTGAACGTCCACGCGCGCGCCGTTCTCGGAAGCCTCGCGCACGAGCGCGGGCCCCGGCCACGGCCATGCGGGTATGCGCAGTCCCTCCAGCGCCGCGCGCAGCCGCTCGTCGTGCGCGGCCGCGGACTCCGCGCCGACACAGGCGCCTTCGCAGCGGCCGAGCTGGCGCGCGAAGCAGGGGCCGTCCCGTCGCTCGAGCCGAAGCCTCGCCCAGCACAGCCGGTGCTCGCCTGCGAGCGATTGCAGGTGCGCGCGCATCGCGGCCCTCGACGAGAACGGGCCGTAGGCGCCGGGAACGCCCGAGGGTTCGATGGCGTCGGCGCGAACGAACGCCGGACGGCCGGTGTCGTCCATGACCATGACGCCCGCGTCCGCCTTCCTTCGCAGCGCGCGGTTGTGGGAGGGCATCACCTCCTTGACGAGCCGCGCCTCGCGCAGGAGCGCGCCGAGTTCGCCCGCGGTGGTTTCGAACTCGATGCGGCGGATCTCGGCCGACATCCGGAGATCGGTCTCGCGGCCCCAGTCCCCGCAGAAATGGGCGGCGACGCGCTCGCGCAGCCGGATGCTCTTGCCGATGTAGAGCGGGAGCGGATTGTCGCCGTAGAACAGGTAGACGCCGGGGCAGTCCGGGATCGCGTCGAGCGCGTCGGGCGGAAGCTGCGGCGGCAGGCTTGGAATCCTGAGCAGGCGCTTCACGGCCGCCTCGACGTCCGCGGCAGGGCGAGTCTGGTAGAGGCGCTGCACGAACTGCCACAGCGCGCGCGCGTCGCCGAGCGCGCGGTGCCGGCCGCCGGGGTCAAGACCGTGCCGCTCGATCAACGCGTCGAGCCCGTGGCTGCCCGCCTCCGGATCGAGACGGCGGGACAGCCGGACCGTGCAGAGGACCTTCGGCGAGAACGCAAGGCCGGCGCGGGCGAACGCGTGCTTGAGGAAGCCGAAATCGAACCGGGCGTTGTGCGCGACGAACAGGCAGCCGGCGAGGCGCCCGGCGACGTCCTGCGCGATCGACCCGAAGGCCGGGGCGCCGCGCACCATGGCGTCGGTGATGCCGGTCATCGCCTGGATGACCGGCGGAATCGGCACCCCGGGGTCCACGAGAGACGACCACTCGGCCACGCGCGGCGGGCCGCCGCCCGGGTCCGAGTCGACCCGCACGATCCCGACCTCGGTGATCCGGTCTTCGCCCGCGCGGGTTCCGGTGGTTTCGAGGTCGACGAAGGCGATCGAAGGGGCGAAGAGATTCACCGGGTTCCTCGGAGGGCAGGGCGCCGCGCCTGCCCGCAGGGGGGGTTGATTTCCGAACGTTCGTTCGTTATCGTAGCACCATGTCGAACGATCGTTCCTACCTCGAGACGCTGCAGGACTACTACGCCCGTCACCGGGCGCTGCCATCCTATGCCTCGATCGGAGGCCTGCTCGGGCTCAAGTCGAAGTCTTCGGTCGCGGCGCTCGTTGCGAGGCTCAAACTCGCCGGCTTCCTCGAATCCACGCCCGACCGGCGTCTCGCGCCGACCCGGCGATTCTTCGCCCGGCCGGTCGCGGACGCCAGCGTGCGCGCGGGTCTGCCGGAGGCGATCGACGACGCGTCCTCCGACGCCCTCACGATCGACGACTACCTTATCGAGCGGCCCTCCAGCACGGTGCTCGTCCGCGTCAAGGGCGACTCGATGGTCGACGCCGGCATCCTCGAAGGCGACCTCGTCGTGGTCGAGAAGCAGCCGACCGCGAAGCCCGGCGACATCGTCGTCGCGATCGTCGACGGCCAGTTCACGCTCAAGCGCCTGGACGTCGAGCGGGGCCAGTTCCTGCTTCGCGCCGAGAACAAGGCCTACGCGCCGATCCGCCCGGAAGGCGCGCTCGAGATCTTCGGCGTGATGGTGGGACTGGTGCGCAAGATGTAGCCGGTGCCCGGCATCGGGTTCGCGTGCGGTACGCTCGCCCGATGCGTTGCACGAGGCAGGTCAGGCTTCCCGACGGGACCGCCGTCCCGGCCATCGGGCTCGGCACCTGGCGCATGGGCGAGCGCGAGGGTTCCCGCAAGGCCGAGATCGCCGCGCTTCGCCGCGGGCTGGACCTCGGCCTCGCGCTCATCGACACCGCCGAGATGTACGGCGACGGGGGCAGCGAGAGGGTCGTCGGCGAAGCCCTTGCCGGCCGCCGCGACGAAGCCTTCGTCGTCTCCAAGGTCTATCCGCACAACGCCGGGCGCAAGTCGGCGATCGCCGCGTGCGAGCGCAGCCTGTCGCGGTTGCGCATCCCGTGTCTCGACCTCTATCTGCTGCACTGGCGCGGCGGGATCGCGCTCGCCGAAACGGTCGAGGCCTTCGAACGCCTGAAGCGCGACGGGAAGATCGCCCGATGGGGCGTCTCCAACTTCGACGTCGACGACCTCGACGAACTCGCGTCGGTCGCCGGCTCCAACGGCTGCGCCGTCAACCAGGTCCTCTATCACCTCGGCGAGCGGGGCATCGAGCGCGGCGCCCGGGAGCGATGCAGGGCGTGGCCGATGCCGGTGATGGCATATTCGCCGTTCGACGAGGGCCGGTTGCTCGGCAACGCGGCGCTCTTGCGGCTTGCACGCGAAGCGGGAACCCCTGCCGCGACGCTCGCGCTCGCGTGGCTCGTGTCTCATGACGACGTCATCGCGATTCCGAAGGCGGCACGCGTCGAACACGTCGACGCGATCGCCGCGGCCGACGCGTTCCGGATCGAACCCGGACTCGCGGCAGCACTCGACCGCGCGTTCCCGCCGCCCGGAAAGCGCAAGCCGCTGGCCATGATCTGACTCCCGCCAGGCAGGCACTCGCCGCTCGTTCGCGGATCCGTCCGACCGCTCGTCGGCTCGCACGTCCGAGCAGGCCCGGGAATCAAGCACTTGCACGAGAGTGCCGGACCTCGAACGAGCGCGTGGCACGCTTGCTGCTCCGTTGTCGCCATCAGCGGAACACCGCGAACCCGACAGGAGAGCGTTGTGATCTACACCCACTACGATTACCTCGATCTCGCGCCCGGCGCGTCGGTTGCGCGGATCGAAGCGGCTTACGCGCAGGTCCTGCAGCGCTTCCACTTCGGCCGCACCGAAGCCGGGCAGGATCTCTCGGGGCTGGTCAGGATGATCCACGCTGCCTACCGCGTGCTGTCCGATCCGGACGCGCGCAGGGCCTACGACGACGAGCTCGCGCGCGAAGCGGCGCTGGCCGACGAGGAACTCAAGTCGGATCTCGACGCGCTGGCGTCGCGTCCCTCGCGGCACGCGCAGGACGTCCCTGCGCCGCTGCGCCTCGTCGTCAACCAGCTCGCGGCCTGACCGCGAGCGGCCACGGTTTCCCCGGTCGCCCTACGATTTTCTCGACTGCCAACACAGCGATGCGGTCGGCGGCCGTTTTTTCTTCGATGCGAGCGCGGCAGGCGCGGCGGGCGGAACGGCTCGCGCCGGCGAAGCTGCGCCGCCCAAGGACGCGCGTCGCGTGTGTGGTGCGCGGCCGGACTGACGACGCCACCCGGATCGCGGTGCGCGCCGGGCCGGTGCCGCGGGCCGTCGCGCGCGGCGCGCGACCGGGTCGCGCGCTCCCGGGCGGATTCGCGCCCGCGGTGCGCCACTGACCGGGAACCCCGACAAGCCTGCCCGCCGTCGAAACCCACGGGACGACCACGAACCCGGACACCCCAGGATGGCGCCCGCGTATCGGGGCCGTCCCCAACGCAAGGACGACTGCCGTGGACCGTTGCCAGCACTGCCAGTTCTACGATCGCAATCCTTCGTCCGGTGCCGGCGGCAAGTCGCCGAACGCCGGACTGTGCCGCCGCCATGGCCCGAGCCTCTCTCCGATCAATCCGAAGAGCTACGCGATCGAAGGCGTCTGGCCGACCGTGCGGGACGAGGACTGGTGCGGCGAGTTCCGCGCCGCGGCCCGCCGCGGCGACAGCCCGCGCGCCGATGCGCTGATCGGGTCGATGCCTCCCGTCGTGCCTTCCGGGGCCCCGCAACCCACGACGTTGCCCCGGTTCGGCGCGGTGGCCGCGAATCCGTCCTCCATCGGTTCGCTCCGCGGCAACGGGGACTGAAGGGGAGGCCCGAAGGGGCGGGTCCGGCGTCGCCGCGGCAGGCTCACGTCCCGAGCCCCTGCGGCTGGTAGAGTCCGCGCCATCCCGTTGAACCGCGCGGCGGCGTCGCTCTCCGCTGCCGCATCCCATCCTCCGTGACCGAAGCGCTCGAGCGCGCGCTGGCCGCGGGCGCGACCGTCGTCACGCCCAGTCGCCGGCTGGCGAAACACCTCGTCGACGACCATGATCGCTTGCGGCGCGACGCTGGCGCGCGCGCCTGGGCCTCCGCGAAGGCGCTGCCGTGGCCGGCGTTCGTGGCACTCCTCGAAAGCGAGGCGATCGCGGCCGGCGCGCTCGAACCCCGCGTCCGCGCAGGCGAGCTCGCCGCGGCCGAGATCTGGCGCGCCGCGATCGACACCGATGGTTCGGCCGCGCTCGACGCCGGCGCACTGGCGGGCGCTGCCGCCGAAGCATGGGACCTCGTCCACGCCTGGGGCGCCGGCGGCGAGAGCTGGCGCGGATGGTCCGGCGTCCACGACGAGCCCGCGGCGTTCGCCCGCTGGGCCGAGCGCTTCCGCACGTTGCTTGACGCGCGCCGGGCCTGCGATGCGGCGACCGCACCGGATCGCCTTGCGGCGGTGGACGGTGCCCGCGCGCCCTGGCGGGGAAGGCAGGTTGTCTTCGCCGGTTTCCTGGAACTCACGCCGCAGCAGCGCCGGCTGATCGAGGCGATGCGCCGCACGGGCGCGATCGTGGACGAGATCGCGACGCTCCGCGACGCGGTCGCCCGGCCGCGACGCGCGGTGTATCCGTCCCCCTATGCGGAGCTTTGCGCCGCGCTCGCGTGGGCCCGCCGCGAGGTCGAGCGGCATCCGGGCGCCCACGTCGGCCTCGTCGTGCCCGACCTCTCGCAGCGTCGCTCGGCCGTGCGGCTTTGCGCGATCGACGTGCTCGGGTTGCCGGGGGCCGGAGAAGCCGGCACGCCGTCGTGGAACCTGTCGCTCGGAGCGCCGGTCGCCGAGGTGCCACTCGTAGCGGTGGCGCTCGATCTCGTGACGTTCGCGTGGATGGCGCTGCCCACGGGTCGCGCCGCAGCGTTGCTGCGTGCTGCGCATCTTCCCGGCGCATCCGGTCCTGCACGGCACACCCGCGCCGCGGTCGAGCGCGCGTGGCTCGAGCGCGGGCTCGACCCGGTGCGCATCGACGACGCGATCGGTGCGCTGGACCGCCGGAACGACCCGCTCGCGACGCGCCTCGCACAGGCGCGCGACGTTGCGCGGAAGGTAACGCGCGCCACGCGCCGCGGCTGGGTCGATGGGTGGCGGGACGCGCTTGCGAAGGCCGGCTGGCCCGGCGACGGGCCGCTCGGCAGCGCCGAGCACCAGGCCGCCCGCGCCCTCGACGAGCACTTCGCTGCGTTCGCGGCGCTCGACGCGGTCGCCGCGGATCCGCGCAGCGCGCCGGGACTCGGCGCGGAAGCCGCGATCGCCGCGTTCTCCGATCTGCTCGCGAACGCGCCGTTCCAGCCCGAGGCGGCGCCGGCGCCGATCCAGATCCTCGGCCTGTACGAAGTGATCGGCCTGCCGTTCGATGCGCTGTGGGTCGCGGGCATGAACGACGAGACGCTGCCGCGTGCGACCCGGCCCAATCCGTTCCTGCCGATCCGATGGCAGAGGGACCACGGCGTGCCAAAGAGCGATGCCTCGCGCGAGCTCGCCTACGCGCGCGAAGTCGCGTCCTGGCTCCTGCGCGCCGCCCCCGCCGTCGTCGTGAGCCATGCCGCGAGGGTCGACGACCGGCCGTCGCTCGCGTCGCCGGTCTTTCCCGAGGGCCCGCCGGTGGACGCGGTGGTGCCGGCGCTGCCGGCCCAGTCGATGTTCGCCGCGCGGCCCCGGCTCGACCGGTTCGTCGACGCGACGGCGCCGCCGCTTCGCCCCGAGGAGCGCACGACGCGCGGGTACGGACCGATCGCCGCCCAGAGCGACTGCCCGTTCCAGGCGCTCGCCGCCCGGCGCTGGCGCGCGGAGCCCTGGCCTGATCCGAAGATCGGCTTGACGCCGATCGAGCGAGGCAACCTGGTCCACGAGACGCTCGCGTCGTTCTGGCGCGCCACCGGCACGCACGATGCGCTGGTCGCGCTGTCGCAGGACGCCGGTCGGCTCGCCGAGGCCTGCCGCAGCGCGGCGGACGCGGCCATCAGGACGATCGATGCGTCGCGCTGGCGGCGGATTCCCGCGGCGGTTCACGCGCAGGAAGCCGCGCGCCTCGCGCGCCTGCTGCGCGAGTGGCTGGCCGTCGAGCTGGGCCGCGCGCCTTTCGAAGCGGTCGGCATCGAGGACGACGCGGCGCTGCGTCTCCCGCCGCTCGAACTCGCGCTGCGTCTCGATCGCGTCGATCGCTTCGCGGACGGGGGCGTCGCGATCCTCGACTACAAGACCGGGTCCGCCGCTCGCCCCGGGCGATGGACGGCCGCCCGACCCGAAGCCGTCCAGATGGCGCTCTACACGCTCGCGTGGCGGGACGCGCATCCCGATGAATCGGTGCGCGCGACCGCGCTCGCGCTCTTGAGGCGCGGCGAGACGAAGGCCGTGGGACTCTACGCCGACGAAGGCGCGCGCCTCGGACCGCCGCCCGGGCGCGACGACGGCAGCGTCGTCGATCCGGTTGCGCTCGAAGCGCTCTGGCGCGAGCTGATGCAGGGGCTCGCCAGCGAGTACGCGGCCGGCGCGTCGGGCGTCACGCCGCGCACCGCCGCCGTCTGCCGCACCTGCGCGCGGCAGGCGCTGTGCCGCATCGACAGCCTCGTCGCCGGCGAGGACGGCGAAGGCGACAGCGACGGCGAGGAGGAGGGCGCGTGAGCCCGGGCGAGGACACGACGCTCCTCGCCGCCGACGACGCCGCGCGCGAAGCGGCGCTCGACGTGCGACGCTCGTTCGTCGTGCAGGCGCCCGCGGGTTCGGGCAAGACCGAGCTCCTGATCCAGCGCATCCTCGCGCTGCTCGCCGTCGTCGACCGGCCCGAAAGGGTGCTGGCGATCACGTTCACGCGCAAGGCCGCAGGCGAGATGCGCGAGCGCGTCGTCCGCGCGCTCGCGTCGGCGCGCGAGCCGGTCGACGAGGCGTCGCTGCAGCCGCACGAGCTGAAGACGCGCGAACTCGCGCGAGCCGCTCTCGCCCGCGACCGCGCCGAAGGCTGGAACCTGATCCTCCATCCGTCGCGCCTCGCGATCCAGACCATCGATGCGCTCGCGCAGGCGATCGCGTTGCAGGCGCCGCTTGCGAGCGGCCTGCCGCCCGCTCCGCGCTTCACCGACGACGCGCGGCCGCTCCACCTCGCGGCGGCGCGGGCGGCGATCGTCGAGGCGGCAGCCGACGATCCGCGCTGGCGGCGACTCCTCGAACACCAGGACAACGACGCCGACGCGCTCGCCGGTCGTATCGTCGACCTGCTCGCGCGACGCGACCAGTGGCGCACGCTGGCGACGGCCGGCGCGGGGGACCTCCGCACGATCCTCGAACGCACGCTGCGTGCCGAGGTCGAAGGCGAGCTGGCGCAGATCGCGGGAACGATCGCTCGCGCCGACTTCCGCCCGGTCGCTGCGGTTGCGCGGGCGGTGGTCGCGCATCTCGGCCCCGGCGACGAAGCGCTCGCGCGCACGCTCGAGGCCTGTGCGGACGCGGGCGATGCTCCGAAGCTCCGCTGCGAAGCGATCGATGCCTGGCGCGAGCTCGCCGGCTGGCTCCTGAAGCAGGACGGCAGGGAGCTGCGGAAGAGCCCGTCGAAGATGCGGGGCGTCCCGGTCGTCGGCCAGGGTCCCGGACGCGAGGCGCGCCGGACGCACTACTCGGCGGTCCGCGAGTGTCTCGAAGCCCTCGGAACCGTTCCCGGCCTGAGCGGCGCGCTGGCGACGGTCGCGTCGCTGCCGCCGACACGCTACGACGACGAGGCCTGGGAGCGCATCGCCGCGCTGCTCTCGCTCCTGCCGCGGTTCGCCGCGCGCCTCGAGCTCGAGTTCCTCGCGCGGCGCGAGTTCGACTTCCCGAAAGGCACGCTCGGCGCGCTCGCCGCGCTGGGAGACGCGGACGCGCCGACCGACCTGCTCCTGCGCCTCGATCTCCGCATCGAGCACCTGCTCGTCGACGAGTTCCAGGACACGTCCTACGCGCACCTCGACCTGATCGGGCGCCTGGTGGCGGGCTGGAGCGGGGACGACGGCCGGACGCTCTTCGCGGTCGGCGACCCGATGCAGTCGATCTACAAGTTCCGCGGTGCGGAGGTCCGCGCCTTCGTCGAGGCGATCACTGCCGGCGCGATCGAAGGCGTGCCGGTCGAGCGGCTGACGCTCCGGCGCAATTTCCGCTCGCACTCGGGGCTCGTCGACTGGGTCAACGCGCGTTTTCCCGCGGTGCTGGGCGGGATCAACGAGCCCTGGCAGGGGCGGGTCGCGTTCGCCGACGCGATCGCCGTGAGGCCGGTCGAACCGGGCGAGGCGGTGACGCTGGATGTCGCGAGGGACGAAGCCGCGGAGGCCGCGTTCGTCGTCGTCCGCGTCAAGGAAGCGCTCGGCCGTGGCGACCGTGTCGCGATCCTCGTGCGCGCACGCACGCACCTTGGCGCGGTGCTGGCGGCCCTGCGCGACGCGGCCATTCCCTACTCGGCAGTGGATCTCGACGTGCTGGCCGACCGACCGGCGGTCCGCGATCTCGTCGCGCTCACGCACGCCATCGTGCAGCCGGACGACCGGCTCGCGTGGCTCGCGCTGCTTCGCGCGCCGTGGTGCGGCCTCGTGCTCGCCGACCTGCACGCGATCGTCCGCGCCGCGGACGGCACGCCGCCGGGCGCGATCGACGACGTCGCCGCCGCGCCGCCGCCGGCGTTGTCGGACGACGGCCGCGCACGGCTCGCGCGCGTCACGGCGGCGGTCGAAGAGGCGCGGCGCGACCGCAGCGTCGCGCCATTGGTCGAACGCGTGCACCGGGCGTGGATCGCTCTGGGCGGTCCGGCCACGATCGGCGAGGCGCTGGACCTCGTCGCCGTCGACGACGTGCTCGGGCTCGTCGCAGCGCACGAGCGCGCCGGCGACATTCCCGACTGGAGCGCGTTCACGGCGCGCCTCGCCGAAGCGCGCCTGTCGCCACCGCCCGGCGACGACGCCCGCGTGCAGGTGATGACGATGCACAAGGCGAAAGGCCTCGAGTTCGACACGGTGATCCTGCCGGGTCTCGCTCGCGGCAGGACGCGCTCCGACTCGCCTTTCATGCGCTGGCGCACGCGCCGCAACGGCCTCATGGTCGGGCTCGGACGGCCGCGAGGCGGCAACCACGAAGGCGTGTATGCGTACCTGCAGACGCTCGCCGCCGGCGAGGACGAGGCCGAACTCGCCCGCCTTGCGTACGTGGCCTGCACGCGCGCGAGGCGCCGGCTCGCGCTCGTCGCGGTCCTGAAGCCGTCCACGAAGGCGCCGGGGGAGTGGAAGGCCCCGGGACGCGGGGCGATCCTCGGTTTGTTCGACGCGGCGATTCTCGGCCTCGCCGAGCATCCGCCGGAGGGTGGGGAGGGTGCTCCCGGAACCGTCGCGCCTGAACCGCCGGCGATCGCCCGTGTGCCGGTCGACTGGTCGCCACCCGTGGCGCAGGCGCCGCTCGTCGGCAGCGCCACCCTCCGCACGGTCGAGCCTGGACTGCCGTTCGACTGGGCGCGCGAGCGCGCGCGGCGGCTCGGGGTGGTGGTCCATCAGGTCCTCGCGCAGGTGGGGACGGACGGACTCGATCGCTGGGATCGGGCGCGGCTGGCCGCGCAGGCTGCCCCCATCGAAGCTGCGCTCGTGACCGAAGGCGCGCTGCCCTCCGAGGCGGGCGCCGAGACTGCCGACGTCGTGGCGACCGTCGCCAGTGTGCTCGCCGACTCCAGGGGACGGTGGCTGTTCGAGTCGTCGCACGCCGAAGCGCGCAGCGAATGGGCGCTCACCGGCGTCGACGGCGGGGACGTGGTCCACGTGGTGCTCGACCGGAGCTTCGTCGCCGACGGCGTGCGCTGGATCGTCGACTTCAAGACCGGCACGCACGAAGGCGCGGATGCCGCGGACTTCCTCGACGCCGAAGCCGAACGCTACCGGCCGCAACTCGACCGCTACGCCCGCATCGTCGCTGCGCTCGACTCCTCGCTCCCGGTGAGGCTCGCGCTCTACCACCCGCGCGTTCCCGGCGGCTGGCGCGAGTGGTCGCCGTAGCCGGTCCGAAAACGGCGGATTGCCGCTGCCCGACCCCGAGGCTTCCGAGACAGCGCGGCAGGAGGCGCGCGAATCCGATACAATTCAAGGTTTTGGATCGACGTTCGCGCCGGCAACGGCCGTCGCGGACCCCCGGCATGAAGCTCTTGCGCGGCCTGCCCGCGGTCGCCGACGGCGGCCTCGCGTTGACGGTCGGGAATTTCGACGGAGTGCACCTGGGCCACCAGGCCATGCTCGCGCGCCTCGCCGAGGCCGCGGACGACCTCGGCCTCGTGCCGGCGGTGCTCACGTTCGACCCGCACCCGCGCGAGTTCTTCTCGAAGGACGCTGCGCCCGCGCGGCTGTCCGCGCTGCGAGGCAAGATCGACGCGTTCCGGAGTTTCGGCGTCGAGCGCGCGATCGTCGCGCGCTTCGACCGAACGCTCGCCTCGCTCGATCCCGACCGTTTCGTCGACGACGTTCTGGTGCGCCGGCTGGGCGTGCGCTGGGTCCTGGTCGGCGCGGACTTCCGCTACGGACGCGCCCGCGCGGGCGACCTCGACCTGCTGCGCCGGCACGCGCGGACGTTCAGCGTGGAGGCGATGGGCACCGTGCTGGTGGACGGCGAGCGGGCGAGCTCCAGCGCCGTGCGCGAAGCGCTCGCCTCGGGCGATCTCCCGCGGGCGGCGCGACTCCTCGGCCGGCCGTACGCGATGGGCGGTCATGTCGCGCACGGCGCGAAGCTCGGTCGCACGCTCGGGTTCCCGACCATCAACCTGCCGCTCAACCGCAGGCCCCCGCTCGAAGGGATCTTCGCCGTGCGCGTGCAGGGACTGGACGCGCCGCGCCGCGGCGTGGCGAGCCTCGGCGTGCGGCCGACCGTCGCACAGGCGGGCCGTCCGATGCTCGAGGTCTACCTGTTCGACTTCGACCAGTCGGTGTACGGCCGGCGCATCGTGGTCGAGTTCCTGCACAAGCTGCGCGACGAGGCGCGCTTTCCCGACCTAGACTCGCTCACGCGGCAGATCCGCGCCGACGCGGACGCCGCGCGCGCCTATTTCGAAGCGACGCCCTGAGATGCCCGACGACAAGAAGCCCGACTGGAAGTCGACGCTGAACCTCCCCGACACGCCGTTCCCGATGCGCGGCGACCTCGCGAAGCGCGAGCCCGGATGGGTGCGCGAGTGGCAGGAGAAGGACGTCTACGGCGCAATCCGCAAGGCTTCCGCCGGCCGGCCGCGCTTCGTGCTGCACGACGGCCCGCCCTACGCGAACGCCGCGATCCACATCGGCCACGCGGTCAACAAGATCCTGAAGGACGTCATCGTCAAGGGCCGCACGCTCGCCGGCTTCGACGCGCCCTATGTGCCCGGGTGGGACTGCCACGGCATGCCGATCGAAGTGCAGATCGAGAAGACCCACGGCAAGCACCTGCCGGTCGAGCAGACGCTCGCGCTGTGCCGCGCCTACGCCACCGAGCAGGTCGGGATCCAGAAACGCGACTTCCAGCGGCTGGGCGTGCTGGGCGACTGGGACCGCCCGTACCTGACGATGGCGTACGCGAACGAGGCGGAGGAGATCCGCACGCTCGGGCGGTTGCTCGCGAAGGGCTTCATCTACCGGGGCTTGAAACCGGTCAACTGGTGCTTCGACTGCGGCAGCGCGCTCGCCGAGGCCGAGGTCGAGTACGAGGACCGGCAGGACATCGCGATCGACGTCGCGTTCCCGCTCGTCGATGACGCGGAGAGGGCGAAGCTCGCGAAGGCGTTCGGGCTCGCCCGCGCGCCCGAAGGCCCGATCGCCGCGACGATCTGGACCACGACGCCGTGGACGATTCCCGCGAACCAGGCGCTGAATCTCCACCCGGACATCGAGTACGCGCTGGTCGAGACGGGCGCCGGGCACTTCGTCGTCGCCTCCGATCTCGTCGCGTCCTGCCTCGCGCGCTGGAAGCTCGCAGGCCGCGCCGTCGCGACGGCGAAGGGCCGCGCGCTCGAACTCGTCGCCTTCCGCCACCCGTTCTACGACCGCGCCGCGCCGGTGTACCTCGGGGAGTACGTGACGCTCGAGCAGGGCACGGGCATCGTCCACAGTTCGCCGGCCTACGGCATGGACGACTTCCTGTCGTGCCGCCGCTACGGCATGAAGGACGACGCGATCGAGAATCCGGTGCAGGGCGACGGCCGCTACGCCGGGTCGCTGCCGTACTTCGGAGGGCTGAAGATCTGGGAAGCGAATCCGAAGATCGTGGACAAGCTTCGCGAGACCGGCGCGCTGCTGCACGCCGAGAAGTTCACCCACAGCTACATGCACTGCTGGCGGCACAAGACGCCGATCATCTATCGCGCGACCACGCAGTGGTTCGCCGGCATGGACGAGGTTCCCGGCTACCGCGGTGCGAAGCCGCAGCGCAGCCTGCGCGAGCTCGCGCTCGATGGCATCGAGCGCACGCGCTTCTACCCGTCGTGGGGCAAGGCGCGCCTCCACGGCATGATCGCGCACCGGCCCGACTGGACGCTCTCGCGCCAGCGCCAGTGGGGAGTGCCGCTGCCGTTCTTCGTCGATCGCGAGACCGACGAACTGCACCCGGACACGCCCGCGCTGCTCGAACTCGCCGCGAAGCTCGTCGCCGACCACGGCATCGCCGCGTGGTTCGAGGCAACCCACGAGACTTTCGGCGTCGACGCCAAGCGCTACCGCAAGCTCACCGACACGCTCGACGTGTGGTTCGACTCGGGCTCCACGCACCAGACCGTCATGGGCGGCCCGGGGGGCCGGGACGAGCGGCACGGCTCCCATCACGCGGAGACCGGATTCCCCGCGGACCTCTACCTCGAAGGCTCGGACCAGCACCGCGGCTGGTTCCATTCGTCGCTGCTCGTCTCCTGCATGCTGAACGGCACGCCGCCCTACAAGGCGCTGCTGACCCACGGCTTCGCCGTCGACGGCGAAGGCAAGAAGATGTCGAAGTCGAAGGGCAACGTGGTCGCGCCGCAGAAGGTGTCCGACACGCTCGGCGCCGACATCCTGCGGCTGTGGGTCGCGGCGACCGACTACTCGGGCGACCTCAACATCTCCGACGAGATCCTCAAGCGCAACGTCGAGAGCTACCGGCGCATCCGCAACACGCTGCGTTTCCTGCTCGCGAACACGACCGACTTCGACGCGAAGGACGCCGTGGCGGCCGACCGCCTGTTCGACGTCGACCGCTACGCGCTCGCGCGCCTAGCTGCGCTCATGGACGACGTCGCCGCCGACTACGACCGCTACGAGTTCCACCTCGTCGTCCAGAAGCTCACCACCTACTGTTCCGAGGACCTGGGCGGGTTCTATCTCGACGTCCTCAAGGACCGGCTCTACACGACGGCCGCGGATGGCCTGCCGCGCCGCTCCGCCCAGACCGCGCTCGCCGCGATCCGCGATGCGCTCCTGCTGCTGCTCTCGCCGGTGCTGTCGTTCACCTGCGAGGAGGCGTGGCGCATCGTCCACCCGCAGGACGCGACGATCTTCACGCGCACCTGGCGCGAGTTCCGCCCCGACCTGCGCGACGGACCCTCGCTCGTCGCCAGGTGGGACGCGATCCTCGCGGTGCGCTCGACGGTGCTGAAGGAGATCGAGTCCGTGCGGCAGACCGGCCGCATCGGGAGTTCCCTGCAGGCGGAGGTCACGATCTCGGCGCCCTCCGCGCAGCATCGCGCGCTGGCCTCGCTCGGCGACGACCTGCGCTTCGTGACGATCACCTCGGCCGCACGCGTGGAGGAGGGGGATGCGCTCGCCGTCGCGGTCAACCCGTCCGGCGGCGAGAAGTGCGAGCGCTGCTGGCACTGGCGCGCGGACGTGGGCGAGTCCCGCGAGCATCCGGCGCTGTGCGGGCGCTGCGTCGCCAACCTGTTCGGCGCGGGCGAGCCGCGCGCGTTCGCGTGAGCCCGGCATGACGACCTCGGCGCGCGCGTCGCGCTGGCGCTGGATCGGTCTCGCGGCGGCCGTCGCCGTGCTCGACCACGCCGCGAAGGCGCTGGTGCAGGCGAACCTGCGCCCCGGCGACGAGGTGCCGCTCCTGCCGTTCCTGTCGCTGGTGCTGACCTTCAACACCGGCGCGGCGTTCAGCTTCCTCGCCGACGCCGGCGGCTGGCAGCGCTGGTTCTTCACCGCCGTGGCGATCGCCGCCTCGGTCTTCATCGTCTGGCTCCTCGGCCGCGGCGGCAGCCGCGCCTACCTCGCGGGCCTCGCGCTGATCCTGGGCGGCGCGGTGGGCAATCTGGTCGACCGCTTCCTGCTGGGGCACGTGGTGGACTTCGTGCTGCTGCACTGGCGCGGCTGGACCTACCCCGCGTTCAACCTCGCCGACAGCGCGATCACGCTCGGTGCGGCGCTCCTGATAGCCGACAGCTTCCGCCAGCGGCGCGCCGACGCGCCGGCCGCCCCGTGAGCGCGCCGAAGCTGCCGGCGGACGAGGGGACGAACGTCGTCCTCGCGAACCCGCGCGGGTTCTGCGCTGGCGTCGATCGCGCGATCGCAATCGTCGAGCAGGCCATCGCCCGTTTCGGCGCGCCGATCTACGTCCGCCACGAGGTCGTGCACAACCGCACCGTGGTCGAGGACCTGAAGGCGAAGGGCGCGGTCTTCGTCGACGAACTGGTCGACGTGCCCCGCGGCGCGATCGTCGTGTTCTCCGCCCACGGCGTGTCGAAGGCGGTGCGTGCCGAGGCCGACGCCCGCGGACTCACCGTGTTCGACGCCACCTGCCCGCTCGTGACCAAGGTGCACGTCGAGATCGCGAAGATGCGCGAGCACGGCCGGGAGATCGTGATGATCGGCCACGCCGGACATCCCGAGGTCGAGGGCACGATGGGGCAACTCGACGGCGGAGTCCATCTGGTCGAATCGGTGGCCGACGTCGCGCGGCTCGCCGTCGCCGACCCGGCACGGCTCGCCTACGTCACGCAGACGACGCTGTCGGTCGACGACGCGGCGGCGATCGTCGACGCCCTGAAGCGCCGTTTCCCGGAGATCGTCGGCCCGAAGAAGGACGACATCTGCTACGCGACCCAGAACCGGCAGGATGCGGTGAAGGCCATGGCGCAGTCGGTGGACGTCGTGATCGTCGTGGGAAGCCCCAACAGTTCGAACTCCAACCGGCTGCGCGAAGTCGCGCGCAACCTCGGCGCGCGCGCCTACATGATCGACGACGCTTCGGAACTCGACCCGGAGTGGGTCGCCGGACGCAGGAGCGTGGGTGTCACCGCGGGCGCGTCGGCGCCCGAGATCCTGGTCCGCGGCGTGATCGCGCGCCTGCGCGAACTCGGGGCCCGCTCGGTGACCGAACTGGGAGGCACGGTCGAGCGGGTCGTGTTCCCGCTGCCCGCCGACCTGCGCCCCGGTCATCCGCAGCGGTCGCCGGAATCCTCGGACTGACGCCTTCCGCGCGTTGCCGCGGTGGGAAGCGGCAAGGCGGTTCCGCGCGGCGCCCGCAACAGCCGCCCGAAGCATCCCCCAGGCGTCGAGGAGGGGCCGGTTGTCTTTCCGGCGGCGGATGCGGCGCGATCAGCCGGACGCCTTGCGGAACCACGCGAGCAGGCTCGCGAACGTGCCCGCCGCAACGACGCACGCGACCGCGGCGACGATCCCGTGCCGTCCGGGTTCGGTCAGCGCGCGCACCAGCGCCTCGGCAATGTAGAACGGAAGGAGCAGCGCGAGCACCTGCGCTGAGCGCCTTCGCCCCCTGGAGACTCCCGGAACGAGCAGCGCGAGCGGAACCGCCTTGAGCGCGAGCCACGCCGACCCCGGACGCAGCGGGGCGAGCACGCTCTCCCACAGGATCTGCAGCGCGACGAGGGTGACCAGTCCCGCGATCGTCGCGCGCGCAGCCGGCGCCGGCCTCACTCGACTGCCACGAACTCGTGGATCTCGTAGCCGGGACCCTGCTCGACCAGCTTGGTCAGCACCGCGGTGCCGGTCGTGGTGCCCCGGTGGAGGGAGACGGCCTGCTCGACCTGGAACAGCCCGGCCGGCGTGACGAGTTGCGCGGGACCGGCATCCGGATCGGCCTCGTCGGCCGGAAGCACGATGGCCGGGACGAGGCCCGCGTGGGCGGCGCCTTCGGGCGCCACGGCGGCCGCCTCGGCGTGATCGGCGAGGAGTTCGCAGCCGAATTCGAGCGCGGTCCCCTTGAGCGTGTTGCGAAACCACCGCACCGCCGCGACCTGCAGCGTCAGCCGGCCCTCGACGCGCAGCGACACGATCTCGCCGATGCGCAGCGATGCGGGAGACGGATCGGCCTGGCGCAACGCGTAGCCCGCCGGCGTGTGATTGACCACCTGGCAGTGGGTCATCGGCGGCAGGCCTCCCGGCGCAGGCGGCGCAACGCCCGCCGGGCGTCCCTTGCTGTACTGCCAGGCGCCCGAGAAACCCACGCACATCACGACGCGGGCGCGCGACGGGAGCCGGTTGAACTGCCGCGCCGGCGGGATCGCCCACTGCCGCAGCAACCTCTGGAGCAACTGGAGGTAGGACTGGCGCGCAGCGGGATCGCGTCCCACGCCCTCGGGCACCGCGCCTCCGCCTTCGAGAGCCTGCACTTCCTGCTGGAGCTGGAACGCGAGGTCGAACGTGAGCAGGTAGAGGCGCTTGCCGTCCATCGCGCCGCCCTTGTTCGCCGAGAACGGAGGAAAGTCGTGTCCCGCGGGCACGATCGCGACCGACTTGGCGAGTCGATGGACCGGCGCGACGTCGGTGAGCTTCGCCCAGTGGGCGTGCGTGTGGAGGTAGCCCAGCACCGTTCCCAGCTGGCCCGGATGGAAACCGTAGGGATTGGCGAGCGCGAGCAGGAGCGCCTGCACGTAGATGCGCTCGGGTGTCGACTCGGTGGCATCGCCGGGGATCGACGCGAGGTTGAGCGAACGTTCGCGCGCGTACGCGTACACCGCGTGCGCATCGAGCCAGGTGTGCTGCGGCACCGGGGAATAGGACTGGTACGACGCGGCGAGCACGCGGGCGAAGCACTGCAGGCAGCGGTGGATGAGCGCGCTCGAAAGGCGCGAGCCGCCGAGCGAGATGCGCTTGCCCGCCTCGTTCGCGAGCAGGCGCTTGTAGGCGGTCGACAGTTCCTCCGCCAGCGTGAGCGCGGCCTTCGCGGCCTCCAGCGGCGCACCGGTCAGCGGGTGGCTCGCCTGCAGCACCGCGCGTTCGAGCATCGGCCACAACCGGGTCGCCGCGCCCCAGTACGCCTCGGCGAGTTCCATGCGCCTGGCGGCGCTCATCGAGACGCGATTGGTCGCGGCCAGCGCGTCGCCGATCCACTGCGCGGCGGCGACAGGCTCGCGCTTGCCGGTCTCGTCGAGCCAGGCGGTCACGCGCGCGAGCCGCGTCTCCGGAGGGTTGGCCGGATCGGTATCGAGCTTCGGCAGCACCAGCGCGAGGGTCATGGGCCCGCGGATTGTAAGCCCCGCGCCGCCCGCACGGCCGGAATGCGGTCAGGCGGGGACGCGAGAAGTCGCCACCGGATCGGCCGGACGGGTTCCGCCGAGGAAGGCCTCGATCTCGTCGCGGCGCGCCATCGCGTCCTCGTAGCCCAGGTCGAGCATCGTGCGGACGTACTCGGGCTCGAACAGCAGGTAGGACGCGAGGTTGGCCCCGGTGCCTTGCGTGCTCCCGAGGCCGGCCAGCAGGTGACGGACGCCGCCCATGAGCCGGTGCGCGTGCGACATGGCCGCGTCGCCCAGGTCCTGCGATGGCGAGAGCACCAGCGCGTCGACGTGGCTCGCCACGATCCCGTGGCGCGCCAGCACGTCCTCGCGGGCTGCGCCGACGATCCGGTTCAGCTGGTTCAGGCGCTCGAGGTCCGCGCACAGGTTGTCGAGAAAGATCGTCGACAGCGCGTGGCCGACCGTCTGGGCGAACGACGGATAGCTCCGGACGTCGGCCGGCTTCTCGCGCTGGCCGGAGAACTGCCCGACCGCGAGCACGAGGACGCGCCGGGCGCCAAGGTGCAGCGCGGGCGAGAGCGGCGTCAACTGCCGGACCGAGCCGTCCATGTACCAGTCGTCGCCGAGCTGCGCCGCCGGGAACACGAACGGGATCGCGGTCGACGCCAGCAGGTGCCCGACGCCCAGGCGATCGCGGTGGCCCTCGCGGCGCATGCGCCGCCAGGGTCGCAGCGCGTCGTTCCCCTGGAAGAAGCTGACCGCGAGTCCGGTCGAGTAGCTCGTCGCGTTGATCGAGATCGCGTGGAGCGCGCCGTCCGCGACCTGGCCGTCCAACCGGTCGAAGTCGATCGCGCCGCGCAGCAGGTCTCCGAGCGGCGCGTTGTCGAGCATCGACGCGGCCTCGGCGGGACCGGGCTTGCCGGTGAGCACGCCGGCGAGCCAGCGCATCCCGTGCCGCGAGAGCGAGCCGAGGTCGGTGCGGTAGACGTCGTGCGATCGCACGTGCCGCCACCAGCGGATGAGCCGCGCGACGCCCAGCCGGAAGTCGTCGGCGTGGATCGCGAGCGTCACCGCGTTGATCGCGCCGGCCGACGTGCCGCACAGCACCGGGAACGGCAGCGCGGAACCGCGCGGAGCGAGCTCGGCGAGCGCGCGGAGCGCGCCGACCTGATAGGCCGCCCGCGCACCGCCGCCCGACAGGATCAACGCGGTCTCGTGGCGCGGGGTATCCACGACGGTCAGCCGCCGCGCAGCGTGCGGTCGAGGATCACGAGCATCGCGGCGGTCGCGCCCCAGATGTAGCGCTCGCCCCAGGGAATCGCCCAGAAGTCGCGGCGCACGAGTCCCTGCATCCGGAAGTGGCGCTCCTGGTGCTCCGGGTCGAGCAGGAAGGCGAGCGGCACCTCGAACACGTCCGCGACCTCCACCGGATCCGGCTCGATGGCGAACGGCGGCTCGACCCAGCCCACGACCGGCGTCACCCGGTATCCGGTCACCGTGTCGTAGGAAGCGAGTTCCCCCAGGAGCGACACGCGCGAGCCGGGCAGGCCGACCTCCTCGTGCGCTTCGCGCAACGCCGCCGCGCCGACGTCGGCGTCGTCGGGTTCGACCCGGCCTCCCGGGAAGCTGATCTGGCCGGGGTGATCCGGGAGATTGGCGCTCCGCTGGGTGAGCAGCACGGTCAGACCATCCTCCCGGTTGACGAGCGGCACGAGCACCGCTGCCGGCGTCGCGCGGCCTTCGCGTCCGGGCAGCCGAAATCCGTCGGACAGGCCGAGAGCGGTCAGCGGGACCGGCCTGCGAAGCTGGTCCTCGATCCAGGCGCGCTGGTCGTGGCGGGGGAGGGCGAACAGCGGAAGCGGCATGCCGGGCGATCGACACGAACGCGCGCCGACGCTTCGATGATACCGCGGGCGGCCGCTTTGGCCGGCTCTCCTATAATGCGGCCATGTCACGTCGTGGCGTCATCCTGCTCGCCCACGGCGCGCGCGATCCCCGCTGGTCCGAGCCGCTCGAATCCGTCGCGCGACGCACTGCGGCGCTCGCGCCGGGAATCGTGCTCACGCTCGCCTTCCTCGACTTCATGACGCCCGACCTCGCCGACGCGGCCGGCGCGCTGGTCCGGCAAGGCTGCGACGACCTGGTCGTCGTCCCCGCCTTCGTCGGTGTCGGCGGGCACGTCCGGAGCGACCTGCCGAAGCTCGTCGACGCGATCGCCGCCGAGCATCCCGGCGTGTCGATCCGGGTGGCGCCCGCGCTGGGCGACGAGCCGTCGGTGCAGGAAGCGATGGCCCGGATCGTCGTCGCGGCCGCGGAAGCCTGACCCCGATGCGCATCGCGGTCCTCGGTGCGGGCGTGATCGGCATGTCGACCGCGTGGTGGCTCGCGCGCGACGGCCACGACGTGGTCGTCGTGGACCGGAACGACGGCGTCGCACTCGAGACGAGCTACGCCAACGGCGCACAGCTCTCGTACAGCTACGTCGCGCCGCTGGCCGGGCCCGGCGTCCTGCCGAAGATTCCGCCGTGGCTCCTGCGCCGGGATTCGCCGCTGCGCTTCTACCCGCAGCTCGATCCGGACCAGTGGCGCTGGCTGCTGCGCTTCGTGCTCGCGTGCAACCGCAGGACCTCCGAGCACACCACGCGCCGGCTGCTCGCGCTGTCGTTCTACAGCCGCCGGCTGATGCAGGCCTTCGTCGCGCAGGAGACCATCGAGTTCGGCCACGCGCGGAACGGCAAGCTCGTCGTTCACTCGGATGCGGACGGATTCGCGCAGGCGCGCGACCTCGTCGCCTACCAGCGTTCGCTCGGCTGCGAGCAGGAGGCGCTGGATCGCGACGCCTGCGTGGCGCTGGAGCCCGATGCGTTCGCCCGCGGCGTCTCCGGTCTCGGCGCCCGTCTCGCGGGCGGCATCCTGACGCAAAGCGAGGAGGTCGGGGACTGCTACCGGTTCTGCGTGGGGCTCGAGCGTCTCCTGTCGCGCGACGGGTCGAAGGTCCGCTTCGCGCTGGGCACGCAGGTGCAGCGGCTGGTCGCGGAGCGCAACCGGGCCGTCGCGGTCGAAACCTCGTCCGGGCCGATCGACGCCGACGCGTTCGTCGTCGCCGCCGGCAGCGCCTCCGGGCGGCTGGTCAAGCCGATCGGCCTCGACTTGCCGGTCTATCCGCTCAAGGGCTACAGCCTCACGCTTCCGGTGACCGGCCCGGTCCCGTCGGTCTCGGTGACCGACTTCAAGCGCAAGGTGGTGTACGCGCCGCTCGAAGGCGAAGGAGGGCGGTCGCTGCGCGTCGCCGGCATGGCGGACATCGCCGGGTGGTCGCAGGCGCCGGATCCGTCGCGACTGCGCCAGCTGGTGGCCGAGGCGCGCGCCGCGTTCCCCGACGCGGCCGACTATTCGGTGCCGCTGGAACGCATGGCGCCGTGGTGCGGGTTGCGGCCCGCGACGCCGCTCGGCAGCCCGATCCTCGGCGCCACGCCGGTGGCGAACCTGTTCCTCAACGTCGGACACGGCGCACTGGGCTGGACCCTCGCGCTCGCCAGTGCCCGGATCGTCGCCGACGCCATCGCCCGTCGCACGCCCGAGATTCCCTTGACCGGGTTCGAGTACCGCGCCTGAGCGAACCGGCCGCCCGAGCGCTCCTGCCGATCTTCGGAGGACTTGGCGGAACGTCTGGTTCAGCGTCTCTTCGCTCGAACGCAGGACGAGTCGACCTGTCGTGAAGAATGCGATGCCGGAGTGTGCGATGTCCGAGAAGCCGTCGGGTTGGCGGCCGGTGTCGACAGGAATACAACGATCCCTTGACGGCGATCAATTCCCCCCCCCCCTCCCGCGCGTCCTATCATTGCTTGGTCCGTCAGGCGATGCCATCACAAGGAGGTTGGTGTGTCCCGTTTTCTCGCGGCGCTGGCCGCTTCGTTGTGCGTGTTCGCATCGTCCGCCTGGGCGCAGTTGGGGCCGGCACCGTCCTGGCGCCTGACTCAAGGCCTCGCCGACAGCTGCTCAAGCACGAGCGGCCTCGAGATGCCCGGCGTGTATATCAACGCGCCCGTGCCGGCCTCCGAACAGGGGACGTTGTCGGCCCCGGGCAATCCCGCCCTGGGCTACACCCAGGACACGTCGTTCACAGGCGTGGGCTTGAACTCGTTCACCGTCTTCCTCAACGCCCCCTACGCCTACGCCCTTCCGCCCAACACGCCGATCACGCTCAGCGTCACCACCTTCAATGAGCCGAACTTCACTGGTGGCGTCGCGTACGTGAGCACGATCACGTGGAATTGCACCACCGGGGCCCTGGTGAACGACAGGGCCGCGCAGCCTGTCCCCACGCTCGGGCACGCTGCGCTCGTCCTCCTGCTGCTCGCGCTGCTTGGCATCGGCGCGCGAGCAGCGGCGCGACGGCGCGCCTGACTCGGACCGCGAGGGCGCCCGCTCCGCCGCCTGGACGTCGGGATTCGGCGCGACGAAGCCGCGGTAGCCGACCGCCACCAGCATCGCGGGACCGCCGTTTACGTCGCGCAGGCCGAGCAACGCAGCCTTGCGGGGGGCATCGCGTTCGACGCGATGAACGGCTCGGTCGGCACAGGGCGTGGGGGCGGGCCAGCTCCTGCCGCCCGGTCCAGCTATGGAACACCGGGTTCGCCGCCGTGCGGCGACTTGCGCGAATTCGCCCTCGAAGGCAAGACGGCACCGAGTCCTTGCGGCGGGTAGTGACGCTGCAGGGCGACAGCGTAGTCTGAGCGCAGGGCGACGTCCGGATTTGCGGCCGGGCGGCAGTTCCGCCTTCGTGCGCATCGACACGTCCAGGCGCCGTGGCGCATGGCGCCGGTGCGCGGCTCGATGAAAGCTGTCGCCGCTTGGCGATGACGGTGCGCTCCCACGTGAACTCATGCTTCCCATGCAGCCAGGAGCACAAGGGCGGGGTCTGGCGTGCAGCGCGCACCGGCAGCAGTCGGCTCGACCCCGAGGCCCGGCCGCGGGAGGACCTGGCTCGGAGCGCGATTCAACGGCCTGGTGCAGGGTGGATCTCCTCCGGCGGGCGGACGAAGGATTGCGATTCGGATCGGTCTCGGTTCGATGCGTGATTTGACATAATAACAATTATGCGCATCAAGCAGTCGCCGCGACCCAACCCGTCACCCTCTCCGGAGGATCGCGAGACCGGCCCCCCCGACTCCCGGGCTCACCACCCGTGGATGCGCGGCCAGACCTGCGCGTCGCCGGACGCGCCGATCGCGTGGTACTCGGGGTGCTGCGCGCCGGTCGCGCAGGCGTGGTTGGGCAGGATCCGCAGGCGCGTGCCGATCGGAAACCGACTGACGATGTCGGGATCCGGCGCTCCGGGCTTCGCCACGATGCCGTGCTCCTGGTTCGCTCCGGTCACGAGGTAGCCGTCGAGTGGCGCACCGGACTCGTCGCAGACCTCGCCGTAGCCGCAGTCGCGCAACTGCTGGCCGGTGCCCCGGTCGCGGCTCATCGCCATCCATCCTGCGTCGACGATCGCCCAGCCCCGCTGCGGCTGGTGCCCGATCACCGTCGTGAGCACGGACAGCGCGATCTCGCCGGTCGTGCAGACGCCGACGTTGCGCATCACGAGGTCGAAGAACACGTAGACGCCGGCCCGCACCTCGGTCACGCCGTCGAGGCGTGCCGCGGACAGCGCGGTCGGCGTCGATCCGACACTCACCGTCGCGCAAGGGAGCCCCGCGGCGCGCAGGCGATCCGCGGCCCGCACCGCACCCGAGCGTTCCTGCTCGGCGATCTTCGCGAGCGCGTCGGGCGTGTCGCACGCGTAGCTCGCGCCCGCGTGGGTCATCACGCCGCCCAGACGCGCGCCGCCTCCGTGGAGCGCACGTCCGACGGCGAGGAGCCGTGCCTGGTCGTCGGGCGCGACGCCGGACCGGTGCCCGTCGGTGTCGATCTCGATCCACGCCTCGAACGTCTCGCCCTCGCCGCGGCCGTACGCCGCGACGGCGCCGGCGGCCTCGACGCTGTCGACGATGAGTTTCAGGTCGCAGCCGCGTCGCCGCAGCGCGAGAGCCTGCGGCAGCTTCGCCGGCGCCACGCCCACCGCGTAGAGGATGTCGCCGATGCCGGCCGAGAAGCACTGCTCGGCCTCCTTGAGTGTCGACACGGTGATGCCGCGCGCGCCGGCCGCGAGCTGCTTCTCCACGACCGGCAGGCACTTGCTCGTCTTCACGTGCGGACGGAAGCGCACGCCCATCGCGTCCATCCGCGCCTGCATGCGGGCGATGTTCCGCCGCATCCGCTCGACGTCGACGAGGGCCGCGGGTGTCGGCAGGTCGGCGAGCCGCGTCACGCGCACGCGGCCCGGGCGCGCGTCCGGCGTCGGGCGGACGGTGGCCGCGACACCGCCGCGTCAGCGCACCGCGCGGTTCTCGCGCGCGAGCCTGGCGAGCTTGGAGGCATAGAGGTCCTGGTCGCGACTCGTGGTGCTGGTCTCGATCGCGAGTTCGAGCTCGCCCTGCGCCGCCTTGCGCTCGCCCAGCGCGAGGTGCGCGATCGCGAGCCAGAAGTGGAACTCGTGGAAGTCCGGCGCCCGCGCGACCTCTTTCGCGAACGCGTCCTTCGCCGCCCGGTAGTCGCCCTCCTGCAGCGCCCTCCTCCCGCGGATGTACCAGCTGAACGGCGGTTCCGGATCGAGGCGATGCAGCGTCGCCGCGAGCTGCTGCGATTCGACGGTGCGCCCGTTCTCCGCCAGCACGGCAACGAGGTTCGACAGCGCGAGCGTGTTGCCCGGATCGAGCTCCAGCACGTAGCGGAGCGCCCGCTCGGCATCCGCCGCGTCGCCGTGCCGCGCGTAGACGACGCCGAGCGTGTTGACGGCGGGGGCGAACCCGGGATCGCGCAGCAGCGACTCCCGCGCCCACCAGTAGGCGTCGACGACCTCTCCGCGCGCGAGCGCCTCGACCGCCCGGTTGTTGGCGAACATCGCTGCGATGGTCTCCTCGCCGATCCTTCGCGTCCTCACCGTCCGCATGTCCTGGGGCGCGAGGAAGTCGACGGTCATCCGGTCCGGCTCGACGCCGCGCACGATGCTCGCCGTCCCGTAGCCCGGCAGGTCGGTGGGATGTCGGGACAGCGTGAGGTTCACGTGGCCGATCGCGAAGTAGATGTTGCCGTCGCGCCCGAGCGCGTCTTCCACCAGCACCTTGCGAAAGGTCACCGTGAGGTCCATCGCCTTCGCGAACGCGGCGGTCATGACCACGAGCGAAAGGCAGTTTCCGGCCCGGTCGTCGAACGCCTGCGCAGCATCGCGCGTCACCGACGAGTCGTACCGGAGCTTGAGCTGACTCTTCGCGTAGAGCGCGTCGATCAGCGCCCGGTGCCGGCCGGCTGCAGCGACCTTCGGCTCGATCGTCTCGCGCAGGTAGGCCTTCATCGCGTCGGAGAGCGCGAACAGGTCGTTCGTGCCGACGGCGACCGACGGCGGCCCGAAACGGGCGTCGTTCAGCAGGGACAGTTCCGGCGCGGGGACAGGCGCGGCCGCCGGCGCGGCCAGCGCGCACGCGCTGGCGAGGCCCAGCAGGACGGAAAGCGCGAATCCGGTTGCCCTCGCCATCGTTCGCCTCGCGCAGCCAAGCGGCGCGGCCCATTGTACGCCGGTCGTTCGACCCGGCACCCGCGATTCGCAGCCGGTCATCCGGAGCGCTTCTGCCAGTGCACGCCGCTCGCGTCGATCCTGGTGATCGGCTCGTCGATGGCGCGGTCGCGGCGGAAGTCGGTCACCGCCGCGCGGCAGTGGTCGAGGATCCCGTAGTCGTCGACGATGACGATCCCCCCGGGCGAGAGCTTGCCGTAGAGCGCGACGAGCGCGTCCATCGTCGATTCGTACATGTCGCCGTCGAGCCGAAGGATGGCGAGACGCTCGATGGGGGCTGCCGGAAGCGTGTCGCGGAACCAGCCTTCGAGGAATGCGACCTGGCCGTCGAGGAGCCCATGGCGGTCGAAGTTCGCCCGCACCTCGTCGGCCGACACCGCAAGCTGGGGAAAGGCGTGGAGTTCGCTGCCGGCATCGTTCGGGTAGCGATCGGGGTCGGGTGGCGGAAGCCCCTGGAACGAATCGGCCACCCAGACCCGCCGGTCGGTGACGCCCCAGGCGGCGAGGACCGCGCGCATGAGGATGCACGCTCCGCCCCGCCACACGCCGGTCTCGATGAAGTCTCCCGGTACACCCGACTCGATGACGAACTCGCAGGCGCGCTGCAGTTGCCGCATCCGGTGCTCGCCGATCATCGACAAGGCGCGGGCCGGCCAATCCTTGCCCTCCCTGCGCCGATTTGCGTCGAACCTGGCCACTCCGCCCCTGGCGAGTTGGACCAGTTCGCCGTCGCGGTCGCTCAAACCGATCAGCCGGTCTCGAAGCGCATTCAGGGCCTGCTCACGCTCGCGCGCGTCCGGGATGAATGA
>JADLBN010000206.1 GCA_020847675.1 Burkholderiales bacterium
ACATGGTACCCGCCATCGACCGGCAGCAGCACCCCCGTGACGAACGCCGCGGCGGGCGACGCCAGGAACACGGCGACACCGGCCACGTCCTCGGGCAAGGCCCAGCGCTGCAGCGGAGTCCGGGCGACGATCGCGCCGCTGCGGCCGGGATCGTCCTGCAGCGCCTGCGTGAGCGGCGTCCTGACCCAGCCCGGAGCGATCGCGTTGACGCGCACGCCCTCCGCCGCCCAGGCGATCGCGAGCGACCGGGTGAGTTGCGCGACGCCGCCCTTCGACGCCGCATAGCCCGGCACGCGGGCACCGCCGAAGATCGACAGGATCGAGGCGACGTTGACGATCGAACCTTGCGCCGCCGCCAGCTTCGCACGGGCGTGCGTGCAGCAGCGCATCGTGCCGGTCAGGTTGATCGCGACCGTGTCGGCGAACACCTCCGGGTCGTGCTCGGCGTCGCGCCGGATGACGCCCGCGGCGTTCACCAGCACGTCGAGGCGGGGCAGGTCGCCGATCGCGCGCCGGATGGCGGCGTCGTCGCGCACGTCGAGAACCAGCGCGTCCCGCAGCCGGAATCCCGGCGCGGCACGTGCCGTCTCGACCTCCGCCGCGGTCGCGCCGGTCGTCGTCACCACCGCTCCGAGCGACGCGAACGCGTCGGCAATGCCGGCGCCGATGCCGCTCGTGCCGCCGGTCACGAACACGACGCGCCCGGCGAAGAGGTCGCTCCTGAACGTGTCCCGCGAGTCGGCGCTCACGCAGCCCGCCGGAGCAGCGCATCGACGTCGCGCGGACGGGGGAGCGGCTCGACCGCCCCGTAGCCTGTCGTCGCGATCGCGGCTGCCGCGTTCGCAAAGCGCGCGGCGTCGAGCGGCGAATCGCCGGCGCACAGGCGCGCGACGAACGCGCCGTCGAAGCAGTCGCCGGCACCGGTCGCGTCCACCGTCGCGACGCGATGCGGCGCGATCGCGGCGCGCTTGTGGCCATCGTCGACGATGCAACCCTGCGCGCCTCGCTTGTACGCGACGCCGCGCGCGCCGGCGCGCCGGCAGGCATCGGCCACGGCGTCCGGCTCGTCGGTGCCGAACATCCACGCCGCATCCTCGGCCGAAGGCAGGCACCAGTCGCACTCGCGCATCGTCGCGAGCGCGATAGCCCGTGCGCGGTCGCGCGGCCACAGCGTGGGGCGCAGGTTGGGGTCGTAGCTCACCTTCGCCCCCGCTACGCGCGCCGCGGCGATCGCGGCGAACACCGCGTCGCAGGCGCCGCTCGAAATGGCCTGGCTGATGCCCGACACGTGCAGCACGCGCGAGGCGCGGATCACCTCCAGCGGCAGCGTTGCCGGCGTCATCCGGCTCGCCGCCGAACCGGCGCGAAGGTACGAGAACGCGTGCCCCGCCGGACCGTGGGTGACGAAGTAGACCGCGGTCGGCGCGTCCGGGTCGGTCGCGACCCCTTCGTCCGAAACGCCTTCTTCGCGCCACAGCGCGCGGAACAGCCGGCCGAACGCGTCGTCGCCGACGCGAGTGACGTACGCCGCGCGCGCACCGAGCCGTGCCGCCGCAACCGCCATGTTCGAGGTGTCGCCGCCGAAGCCCTGGCGCCACGACGCCGCGTCCCCGCCTCGCGCCTGATTGAACTCGACCATCGGCTCGCCGAGCGCGCAGAGGTCGAAGCGCGGGCCGGCGGCGCTCACGTCCGGTTGAAGGCGAAGGTGCGCGACGTGCCGACGTCGCCGATCATGAGTCCGTTGCCTTCGCGCGCCACCCACGAGCGCGTTCCCTGGCTCCAGACGATGAAACCGTCGCGCAGGTCGCCCCAGTTGACGGTCTGGCCCCACTCGTCGCGCAGCGTCGCGCGCCCGTTCGGCTGGACGACGAGCTGGACGGTCTGCCCGGCGTCGCCATCCCAGGCGCTGAACGAACCGACCGCCCAGGATGGCACCGCCATCGAACCGGTGTCCGGGCGCGGCGGCGGGGGCGGCGGCGGCGTGTACCGCGGCGGTTGCGTGTTGTTGTTGTTGCCGCTGCCGATCGCCGCGCCGACCGCGACCGCGCCGATGATGCCGGCGGCGATGGCCGCGTCGCTGCGGCTCGACGACCGGTTGTCGCGTCCGAACTCGAACTCGGCGCGGCAGCCGCGGTCGACCCAGATGCGGTTGCGGTCGAAGCCCCAGCTCCGGTTGCGGCGGCACTCGTCGCGCGAGATCTGCCGGACCAGCCGCACGCTGTTGTCGGTCTGCACGCGGCACTCGTTGAAGTTGCGGTTGCGGCTCTCGCAGACGATGCGGCCGCGCCACGCCTCGACGGGCAACGCCGGCACCGCGACGACAACCGCGATCGTCGCGCACAGCGCGACCCTCGTCCAACGACTCATGCGTTCTCCTGCTTCCATTCGACACGGCGACCCACGACCGGCGCGCCTCCCCGATGCATTCGAGCGATCCGCCGGTTGCGTCAACGCTCCGGCAGCGCCGCGACGCCGCGAGCGTACGCGCGTGCCGCGTGCCGGACCGCGTCGGCGCTCGCTCCGGGCTTGTAGAGATTCGATCCGGTGCCGAAGCCGTCCGCGCCGGCTTCCCAGTACGGCGAGAGATTGTCGGGCCTCATGCCGCCCACCGCGAACACCAGCGTCGACTTCGGCAGCACCGCACGCCACGCCTTCAGCGCTGCCGGCGGCAGCGCCTCGGCGGGGAACATCTTGAGCGCGTCGGCGCCCGCCGCGAGCGCGGCGAACGCTTCGGTGGGAGTCGCCACGCCCGGGATGCAGACGAGCCCCTGGCGCTTCGCCTCGCGGATCACCGCGGGGTCCGCGTGCGGCATCACGACGAGCCGTCCGCCCGCCTCGCGCACGCGCGCGACGTCTGCAGGGTCGATCACCGTCCCTGCGCCGACGAGGCAGGCGTCGCCCGAGCGCGCGGCGAGGTCGCGGATGCTGTCGAACGGCTGCGGCGAGTTGAGCGTGACCTCGAGGATCCGGAATCCTGCTCCCGACAGCGCATCGGCGACGCCGGCGACTTCCGGCGGCGTGATGCCGCGCAGCACGGCCACGAGCGGAAGCGGCACGAGAAAATCGGCGAGGGTCACGCGAAGACCTCCTTCACGCGGCCCGCGGCGCGGGCCATCCGGTACAGCCCGACGGCGGCCGCGTCGGCTGGGCCCCGCTCGCCGGCCGCGCCAGCCAGCGCGAGAGCCTTCGCATAGCGCCCGGCGAGAGCCTCGCCGCCCACGATCAGCACGCGCGAAGCGTCGTCGCCGGCCTGCTGGGCCCACACGCGCCCACTGCGGACCTCGCGGCCGATGACGAAGCCCGACAGCCACTCGCGGATGCCGCCGGCAGCGAGTTCGCCGGTCAAGGCGAGCGTGCGCGCGCCGAAGACGTCGTGCATCGTGGGACCGGGGCCCAGGCCCCGTTCCACGCCGCGAGCGAACGCTTCGCCGTCGGGATCGGCCGATGCGGTGGCGAGCCGGCCGAGGATCGTGTGCCCGATCATCGCGTCGAACAGTTCGCCGGTCATGAAGGTCGCGAAGTCGAGCACGACGCCGCGCTCCACCAGCGCCCACTTCGAGTGCGTGCCCGGCAGCACGACGAGCCTGCGCGGCGCGTCCGGCGCCACCGCCCCGAGAAGCTGCGTCTCCTCGCCGCGCATCACGTCGGGAACGCCCGACGCGTCGCGCGTCGCAAGTCCCGGCACGATCGCGATCTCGCCGCCGTCGGTCTCGACGAGTTCGCCGGAGAGCCTCGCGAGCGAAGCCGGGCAGTTCACGTAGGGCGCCTCGCGCCAGCCCTGCCGGCTGCCGATCATGCCGCAGGCGATGCGGGGCACGGGATCGTCGCGCCAGGGCGCGATCAGGCGGTCGAGCGCCTCGGCGAATCGCACGCGCCCGAGTTTCTGGACGCCGAGATCGTCGACGCGGCTGTCGAGGATCCGTCCGCCCGGGTCGATCCGGTAGGCTCTCGCCCGGGTCGTGCCCCAGTCGAGGGCGATCAGCGCGCAGGGGTTCATGCGGGAGGATTCACGCGCGGCTTCAAGGCCCGTCCGCGGACGAATCCCCGCCCCAGCGCCGCGCCGCCTCGTCGTCGGACGCGCGCGCGTCGACCCAGCGGTCGCCCGACGGCGTGCGCTCCTTCTTCCAGAACGGCGCGCGCGTCTTGAGATAGTCCATCACGAAACGGCACGCGTCGAACGCCTCGCCGCGGTGCGCACCGGTGACCGCCACCAGCACGATCGGATCGCCCGGGGCGAGGGTTCCCACGCGGTGGATGACCAGGATGCGCCTCACGTCGAAGCGCTCGCGCGCCTCGTCGACGATCGCCTCGAGCGCCTTCTCGGTCATGCCCGGATAGTGTTCGAGCGTGAGCGTGCCGACCGCATCGCCGTCATTCACGTCGCGCACGGTGCCGGTGAAGGTGACGACCGCGCCGACGTCGAAGTCGCCCTCGCGCAGCGCGTCGGCCTCGGCCTGCGCGTCGAACGGCGCCTCCTGGATGCGGACGCCCAAAGTCAGCCTCCGGTCACCGGCGGCAGGAAGGCGACCTCGTCACCCGGCGCCACGGCAGTCGTTCCGGTCGCGAGTTCGTGGTTCACCGCCACCCGGACCGCCCGCCCGTTCGCGAGCTCGGCGCTCCATGCGCCTCCCCGCTCGATCAGCGCGGCGCGGATCGCGCCGACGGTGGTCGGCCCGGCGACCGCGAAACGCTCGTGCGAGGTCCCCAGCGCCTCGCGCAGCCGCGCGAGGAACACGAGTTTCACGACGGAGGTGGCGAGGTCGGGGGAGCCGCGCACGGCAGCGGTCGGCCAAATCAGGGATGACGACCCGATGATACTGCGGCCGGCGTGCACCAGCCGGCGCAACGCGCCTCGGGGTCAGAACCGGAACTGCACGCCCAGGCGGACCTGGTCGTTCTCCGGCAGCGTGCTGCCGAAGCTGTCGAACGCGAAGCGGCCGAAGCGCGTGTACTCGAAGTTGACGCCCAGCGCACGCGTCACGTCGTAGCGGAGCCCCAGGCCGTAGTTCACCCCGTCGCGGGAGCGCTGCGCGTCGGCGGCCCCGGACAGTGCCTGCGAACCCGTGCCCGTCGCGTCGCTCTGCGCGTAGCCGACGCGACCGTAGAGCGCGAACGCGCGCAGGAACCGGTAGCTGCCGAACACGTCCAGGTTGTAGGAGGCCGTGGGCAAATCGTCCCACCCGCCGAACGCGAGTCCGACGCCGCTGTGCACCGCCGGGCTGAACGGGCGCAGCGCGAAGCTCTCGCTGCGGGCGAAGGCCGCCTCGACGGCCAGGTCGTTCTTCCAGCGGTAGCCGCCGAACACCTGGCTGACCGCGGTTTCGTCGAGGCCGGGGGCGCGCAGCCCGCGCGTCGACCCCTGCCCGAGCGAGATTCCACCCGCACCCGACTCCGCCGGGAGCGCGATGCCGCCGTAGAACCCGGCGCGAACCCGGCCTTCGTCGGCGGCCGCCTGGGCCACGACCCCGCAGCCCATCAGGATGGCGATCGCAAGTAATTGAATTTTCATGATAACCACCGAACCGCTGCGATGCAGGCCCACGGCCCTCTCACTCGAACGGCCTGACGGATGGATCGCGGAACCGGGTCGATGGTTCACCCTACCTTCTGGTCAGGCCTCTCGTCAACGATCCGCCCCGAACTCCCGCGCCCGGGTATCGACGAACGTTGCGATTTCGTCGAAGGCGTCGAGGGCGAACCACGGACGCCCTCCCGCCGAGGGACCGGGCGGTTCATCCGACGCGATCGCCAGGATGTGGGGATCGTCCGGGTGGAGCCAGGGCTTGCCGTTCCCGGTCCTGTGGATCTCGAGTTTCGGCAGGTCCGCCCACTTGAAGCCCTCGACCAGCACGAGGTCGCACGGCGACATCCGGGCAAGGGCCGCCTCGAGGCTCAGGTCCCCCGCGCCCCGCAGTTCGTGCATCAGCGCCCAGCGTCGGGCCGACGTCACGAGCACCTCCGAGCAGCCCGCCGCACGGTGCCGGTAACTGTCCTTTCCCGGGCGGTCGACGTCGAACTCGTGGTGCGAGTGCTTGATCAGCGACACGACGAGCCCGCGCGCGACCAGGCGCGGGATCACCTGCTCGATCAGGGTCGTCTTGCCGCTGCCCGACCAGCCTGCGAATCCGAAGACCTTCATCGCGGCCGGGGCCCATGCGCGAGTCGCACGGACGGCACGGCTGCGGCACGGTCTGGCGCCGGGGCAGGATCTCTCATGGCAAGGTCGCGGTCGAACGGGGTGCATTCTAGCGGTCCGGCGACGACCGTCCCGAGCCGCGCTATCCTGTCTGCGCCTCCACCGACTCCACCGCGATGACCAGGACCCTCGTGCCCGCGACGATTCCCGACCGGGATGTGACCGGCGCGATCGAGCGCGTCATCGCGCACGTCCCGCCGCCGCGTTCGCGCGCCGTCGACCATCCGGAGGACGCCGCCGAACGGCTCGCGCGCGAGGCCGCGCAGCGTGCGGCGCTCGTCTCGGGGTCGCTCGCCCTGCCGCCGGGACCGCTGGGGATGCTCACGGTGCTCCCCGACATCTACGTGATCTGGCGCATCCAGCGGCAGATGGTCGCCGACATCTTCGGCCTGTACGGGCGCTCCGGCGAACTCACGCGCACGCACATGCTCTACTGCCTGTTCCGGCACGCGGCGAGCCAGGTGCTCCGCGACGTGGCGGTGCGCGCGGGCCAGCGCTTCGTGCTTCAGCAGCTGGGCTCGGGCGCGCTCAAGGGCGCGCTGGCCGGCGTGGGCGTCGCGGTCTCGAAGCGGCTGGCCGGAACCGCCGCGACGCGCTGGGTCCCGATCGCGGGTGCGGCGGCCGTGGCGAGCTACGCGTACTGGGACACGCTCCAGGTCTCGAAGACCGCGCGCAGGCTTCTCGCCGACGCATCGTCCGGAATGTCCGACCACGGCGCCTGACCCGATGTGCGGCCGCTACGAACTGCACGCCCAGCCGGCCGCGATCGCGCTGGCTTTCGGGCTCGCCGCGCCGCCGTCGTTCGCGCCGCGCTACAACATCGCCCCGATGCAGGAGGTCCCCATCGTGCGCGTGAACGCGCAGGGCGTGCGGGAACTCGCGCTGGTCCGCTGGGGCCTGGTGCCGCGCTGGGCGAAGGACCCGTCGATCGGCTCGCGCATGATCAACGCGCGCGGCGAGACGCTTCGCGACAAGCCCGCGTTCCGCACCGCGTACCGGCGTCACCGCTGTCTCCTACCGGCGACCGGGTTCTACGAGTGGATGCCGGGCGCTCCCGGCAAGCAGCCGGTGCGCATCGCGATGAAGGACGGCGCACCGTTCGCGCTCGCGGGCCTCGCGGAGCGCTGGCTCGGCCCCGACGGGGAGCCGCTCGACTCCTGCACGATCGTCACCACGGACGCCAACGACCTCCTGAAGCCGGTGCACGACCGCATGCCGGTCATCGTCGGGCCGGCCGCGTACGCGCGGTGGCTCGATCCGGCGGTCGCGGATCCGGCGGAACTGATCGCGTCGTACCCGTCCGACGCCATGCTCTGGACCCGCGTGTCGACGCGCGTGAACAGCGTCCGGCACGACGACGCGTCGTTGATCGAGCCCATCCATGAGGTCGTCGAATCGACCCGGGCCGCACCTGCGGTCGAGGCGCCGGCGGAACCCGGGCCGCCGAAGCAGTCGGCGTTGTTCTGATCTACGCCGGCCCGCAGAACATCACGTGGTTCGGGCCGCTGCCCTCGGCGATGTAGCCCTTCGCCACCATCTCGTCGCGCAGGGCGACGTCGGTCATGTAGCGGTGGTTGGTGTCGGGGCGGCGGTTCCAGACACGGTAGATCGGCACCGTGCCCGCCGGGCACGCGCCCGAGATCGGGTTGGGCAGCGCGAGGTGCATCACCGACGTCGATTCGAGGATGAACCACGTGTAGTAGGCGGCAACCTGCGAGCACTCGGGGTTCGAGGCGTAGAAGTGCGAGTCGGCCGGATGCGGCAGGTAGAAGCGGCAGATCGGCGCGTAGCCGGGCTGCGACACCGAGTGCGCCTTGAACGTCCGGCCGGTGCGGACCCACCCGGGGAAGAGGCCCGAATCGAGCGCGGCGACTTCGTCGGGCGCCATGGTCATGAAATAGTGGTCGGACTCCTCCCGGTAGAACTCCACCACCGTGCCCGGCTGGGCAACCACAGGTTCCTTGGACGGCAGCGGCGCGTCGCCCGTGCCCTTCAGCGGCACGGAGATCGAACGCCCGTCGGTCGTGGAGATGAAGAGCTGCGTGCCGCGGCTCCCGGTGGCGGCCGGGCGGAAGCCGATGTCGGCCGTGCAGTTTCCGCCGGCTTCGATCACCACCCCGGGGTTGCACACTCCCGATCGGCTGAACTCGTTGGCCTGGGCCCCCTGGAACTGGAGGGTGCCGAGCGTCAGGCTCGATGCGCCTTTGTTGTTCAACTTGATCCGCTGCGTCGAGGCCGAGGTCTGGATCGGAATCAGGCCGAACTCGACGCTGCCGGGATTCGAAGCGAGCGTCGCCTGCGGAGATCCGGTCGATGCGCCGACGAGCTTGATGCGGTAAGGGCTCGACTCGCCGGTTTCGATGGTGACGAAGCCGCTCTGGTCCCCGGCCGTCGCCGGCGCGAAGGTGACCTGCATCGTGCAACTCGCGCCAGGGCCAACCGTGGTCCCCGCGCCGCAGCCCGAAGTCTGGTAGGCGCCAGGCGTCGCGGAGACCGACGCGATCGTCACCGACGCGTTGCCGCTGTTGCCGACCTGGAAGGTCTTCTGCGACGAACTGCCCGTGGGCTGGCTGCCGAAGTCGAGAACCGGCGGCGTGCTGCACAGCGTGCCTGCGCTGACGCCGGGCGGCGGACCGTACAGGCACTGGCAGGCCCGCGCGTCGTCGGGCGTGAGCGTGCCGACCGCGTTGTAGTCCGAGTACGGGGGGCCGGACATCAGCGTCCCGTTGAGCTGCGAGTGGTTGATCCCGAGCAGGTGTCCGAACTCGTGCAGCAGGAGCCGCGAGAAGAAGTCGCTGGTCGTGACCTTGACCGGGTCGATCACGATGTCCGCGTCGACGATCGGCGCGAACCCTCCGCCGTCGGAAAAACCCGGATACCCGACCGTGTAGCCCGAGATGCCCGCGGGCGTCGACTTCCAGCCCAGCACGTTGACGAGGTCCGGCTGCGGACCGTTCTCCCCGTCGCCGACCGTGTTCTCGGGGGCGAACGACGTCGGGCCGGCGTAGGCCGCGTGGATGTTGCACACCGAGGTCCAGGTGGCGATCACCTGCTGCATCTGGCTCGTCACCGTCGACGCGTTCGAGAACAGCGCGGGCGCTCCCGACGCGTTGTAGTTCCACAGGACCGTCGCCGGCCACGCCGCTATCGGGTCAAACAGGAAGCGGAACTTCGCATCCTCGCCCGAGGCTCCCGGGGGTGCCGCCACCGCAACGTCGTGCTGCTGCGCGCCGGCGACCGCAGGTACGCCGAGGCACGCGGCCAGCGCGATCGCCACGATCGCCGCGGACAGGCCCCTTCGGCATGAGGAAGTTGCGGGCATGGACGGGTAGGAACGGCGCCGTTGAGGAGCCGAAAATACCACGACGCCCGGAGCGCGGTGCCGGACGGCGGCTGACACGGACGGGCGAATCTTCGCCTCCGCGGGCACGGGCGGTTCGTCCGTTGCGTCGACCGGCGGATCCCGCGTTCCGGTTTCCGGCAGGTTCATGACGATGTCATTATGCGCGGCCTGCCAGCGGGGTTCGCGTTCGCGGGATCACCCGATGCGAAGGCTCGGGGTATGCTGCCCGCGCCCGAGACCGCTCCCTCGCCATGGCTGCCGACCGCTTCGAACCGCACTATCCCCGCGACCTCGCCGGCTACGGCGAGGACCCTCCGCACGCGCGCTGGCCGGGAGGCGCGCGGATCGCCGTGCAGTTCGTCCTCAACTACGAGGAAGGCGCCGAGAACTCGGTGCTGCACGGCGACGAGGCGTCCGAGACCTTCCTCTCCGAGATCGTCGGCGCGCAGGCTTTCCGCGCACGCCACCTGTCGATGGAGTCGCTCTACGAATACGGCTCGCGGGCGGGGGTCTGGCGGCTCCTGCGGCTGTTCCGCGAACGGGGCATTCCGCTCACGGTGTTCGGCGTCGGCATGGCGATGCTGCGCCACCCGCGCGCGGTCGAGGCGTTCCTGCGCGACGGCCACGAGATCGCGAGCCACGGCTGGCGCTGGGTGAGCTACCAGTCGCTCCCCGAGGCGGTCGAGCGCGAGCACCTCGAACGCGCGGTCGAGGCCTGCGTGAAACTCACCGGACGGCCGCCCGAAGGCTGGTACACCGGCCGCGACAGCCCCAACACGCGCCGCCTCGTGGTCGAGCACGGGGGCTTCGCCTACGACGCCGACAGCTACGCCGACGACCTGCCCTGCTGGACCGAGGTCGAGTGCTCGCGCGGACGGGTGCCCCACCTCGTCGTGCCCTACACGCTCGACACCAACGACATGCGCTTCGCGACGCCGCAGGGCTTCAACAGCGGCGAGCAGTTCTTCGCCTACCTGCGCGACGCGTTCGACATCCTCTACGCGGAAGGCGATCCTGCGGGGCTCGACCGTCCGAAGATGCTGTCGGTGGGATTGCACTGCCGCATCGCCGGGCGCCCGGCGCGGCTCGCGGCGCTCGCGAGGTTCATCGACCACGCCCGCGCGCGCGACGGCGTCTGGTTCGCCCGCCGCATCGACCTCGCGCGGCACTGGATCGCCCACCACCCTCACCGTCCAGCGGACTTGGGGAGAAGCTCCGCGTAGCCCTCTCGCGCACCTTGGGCTCAGCGCCGGTTGAGGACGAGTTCGGGTCCAAGCTCGAAGGCGAAATCGGGGTCGGGAATTCGGGGTCAGGAATTCGGGGTCAGACCCGCATTTCCGGCTGTTCGGCTCGATTCGTCTTTCCACATCGCGCTGGAAATGCGGGTCTGACCCCGAATTCCCACCTCGAATCGCCACCGGTGGGCGACGCTTCACCGCGCGGCCAGCCGATCTGCGATGATGGCGCGCGGGTCCGGGGAGCGGCCCGCCAGGGGACTGTCCCGATGGGCGAAGGTCGACGCGATCGCGTCCCGGACTCGAATTCGCAGGCGGCGGGAACGTCTGCGCAGGCGCGCGCGGACCTCGAGCGCGAACTCGAAGCCCGAACCGCAGCCCTCGCCACCTCGCTCGAGCAGCAGGCGGCGGTCGCCGACATCCTGCAGGTCATCGCCACCTCCCCGGCCGACCTCCAGCCGGTGATGGACGCGGTCGCGAAGCATGCGGCGCACCTCACCGGCGCGCCGAGCGCCCACGTGATGCTGCGCGATGGGGACGTACTGCGCGTGAAAGCCACCTACACGCGCGTCGGCGAGACCCCGATCCCGGCCGATTTCCGCGTCGCGCTCGACCGCACGATGTTCACCGGACGCGCGGTCCTCGACGGCGCGACCGTGCACCGGCCGGACATCGTGCCGCTGCTCGACGGGGAGTTCGCCGCGGCGAAGGAGAACTCCCTCCGGTTCGGCTTCCGCGCGGTGCTGGCGGTGCCGCTCATGCGCGAGTCGACCGCTTACGGGACGCTCTTCGTCTGGCGGCCGGTTCCGGGCGAATTCTCGCCCGATCAGGTCGCGCTGCTCGAGACATTTGCGCGGCAGGCCGCCATCGCGATCAACAACGTGCGCCTGTTCAACCAGACGCGCGAGGCCCTCGAACAGCAGACCGCCACGGCCGAGGTGCTGCGGGTGATCGGAAGCTCGGTCGCCGACACCGCGCCGGTGTTCGAGAAGATCCTCGACAGCTGCCAGCAGCTCTTCGCCGGGAGCCAGATCGGCATCTTCCTGCTCGAGGACGACGGGCTCGTCCACGCGATCGCGTGGCGGGGACCCGCGTTCGAGGCGATCGTCGCGCCGTTCCCGCGGTCGGTCGACGACACGGTCACCGGAACCGTGCTCAGGGAGCGCCGGACGTTCCACATCCCGGACACGGCGGCGATGACCGCGATGCCGGCGACGGTCCGCGACGTCGTCGACCGCATCGGGCACTTCTCCTGCGCCTGGGCGCCGATGATGTGGGAAGGCCGAGGCGTCGGATCGATCGCGGTGCTGCGCCAGCCGCCGCAGGCGATGAGCGACAAGGAGCTAGCGCTGGTCAAGACCTTCGCCGACCAGGCGGTCATCGCGATCCAGAACGCCCGCCTGTTCAACGAGACGAAGGAGGCGCTCGACCGCCAGACCGCGACTTCCGAGGTGCTGAAGACGATCAGCCGGACCGCGTTCGAGCTCCAGCCGGTGCTGCAGACGCTGATCGACAGCGCGACCCGGCTGTGCAAGGCGGACAAGGGCGCGATCTACCTGCGGCGGGAGAAGGGCTACGAGCTCGTCGCCGCGCACGGCGCAGACGACGAGCAGCTCGCCTTCATGCGGGAGAACGTCGTCGCCCCCGGGCCGGGGAGCGTCGTGGGCATGGTCGCCTACACCGGCCAGGTCGTGCATCTCGACGACGCGCGCGGCAATCCCGAGTACACGTGGAGGGAAGCGCAGCAGAAGTTCGGCTTCCGCAGCATCTTCGGCGTCCCGATGGTGCGCGAGGGCGAGCCCATCGGCGTGCTCGTCATGTGGCGTGTCGAAGTGCGCCCGTTCAAACCGCGCGAGCGCGAACTGGTCGCGATGTTCGCCGACCAGGGCGTGATCGCGATCCAGAACGTGCGCCTCCTCTCGGAGACGCGCGAGGCGCTGGAGCAGCAGCAGGCCTCCGGCGAGGTGCTCGCCGCGATCTCGAGTTCCATCGCGGACACCGCGCCGGTGTTCGACCGGATCCTTGCGAGCTGCGAGAAGCTGTTCGAAGGGCGGGTCGGCCTGATCAACCTCGTCGACGAGGGAGGGCTCGTTCGCCTCGCGGCCTACCGCGGACCGGCGCGCGACGAACTCGACCGCATCTACCCGTTTCCGGTCGACGAGCGTTCGGCGACCGGCCGCACGATCCTGCGCCGCTGCGTGCTGCATTTCGCCGATGTCGAGCGCGAGCCGGACGTGCCCGAGATCGCGCTTCGCGCCTGGCGGGCCATGGGCGCGCGCGGGCTGATCGTCGCGCCGATGCTCTGGGAGGACCGCGGCATCGGCTCGATCGTCGTTGCACGGAGTCACGCGGGCGCGTTCACCGCGAAGGAGATCTCGCTCTTGCGCAGCTTCGCCGACCAGGCGGCGATCGCGATCCAGAACGCGCGCATGGTGCAGGAGATCCGCCGGAAGAGCCGCGAGCTCGAGGTCGCGAGCCAGCACAAGAGCGAGTTCCTCGCCAACATGTCGCACGAGCTGCGCACGCCGCTCAACGCGGTCATCGGCTTCTCCGAGGTGCTGCTGGAGCGCATGTTCGGCGAGGTGAACGCGAAGCAGGAGGACTACCTGAAGGACATCCTCTCGTCGGGCCGGCACCTGCTCTCGCTCATCAACGACATCCTCGACCTGTCGAAGGTCGAGGCGGGCCGGATGGAGCTCGAGCCGTCGCGCTTCGAGGTGGCTGCAGCGGTCCACAATGCGATGACGCTCGTTCGCGAGCGCGCACAGCGCCACGGGATCGCGCTCGGCGCCGAACTCGCGCCGGACCTGGGCGAGGTCGTGGCCGACGAACGCAAGTTCAAGCAGATCCTCCTGAACCTCCTCACCAACGCGGTGAAATTCACGCCCGACGGCGGCCGCGTCGACGTGTCCGCGCGGCGGGGCGCCGACGCACTGGAAGTCGCGGTCCGCGATACCGGGATCGGCATCGCCGAGGAGGACCAGCAGGCGGTGTTCGAGGAATTCCGGCAGGTCGGGCGCCACTACACGAACAAGCAGGAGGGCACCGGCCTCGGGCTCGCGCTCACCAGGCGCTTCGTCGAACTGCACGGCGGTGCGGTGCGCCTCGAGAGCGTGCCCGGCAAGGGCTCGACCTTCACGTTCACGATTCCGGTACGCGCATGAGCGCCGCGCGCTCCGCCGCCGTATTCCCGCTCCGGGAGGCCCGTCCGTGAAGACCATCCTGATCGTCGAGGACAACGAGAAGAACATGAAGCTCGTGCGCGACGTGCTGCAGGCGAAGGGCTACGCGACGATCGAAGCCGAGACCGGCGAGGTCGGCGTCCGTCTGGCGAAGGAGCGCACGCCGGCGCTGGTGCTGATGGACATCCAGCTCCCCGGCATCGACGGCATCGAGGCGTTGAAGCGCCTGCGTGCGGACCCGGCGACCGCGGCGATTCCCGTCATCGCGGTGACGGCATCGGTGATGGCTTCCGACCGGCGCAGCATCGTCGACGCCGGTTTCGACGGTTACGTCGCGAAACCGATCAACCTGCGGGAATTCCTCGACGCGGTGGCGAGTGCCGTGGGCGGCAGGGAGGGCTGACGGTGGCCGGTCTTGGCGCGACGCAGGACGGCAGCACGGCGGCAGTGCCCGCGCGCGTGCTCGTCGTCGACGACACGCCGCAGAACGTGAGACTCCTCGCCGACATCCTCGGCGCGAAGGGTTTCGTCGCGATCACCGCGGGCTCGGGCGAGGAAGGCCTCGCGAAGCTCGCCGCCGAGAAGCCGGACCTCGTGCTGCTCGACGTGATGATGCCGGGGATCTCCGGCTACGAAGTCTGTCGTCGAATCCGCGCGGATCCGGCGACCGCCCTGCTCCCGGTGGTGCTGGTCACCTCGCTCGATCCGCGCGAAGAGCGCGTGAAGGGCATCGAGGCCGGCGCGGACGACTTCCTGCCGAAGCCGATCCAGCAGGCCGAGCTCCTCGCGCGCGTGCGCTCGCTGCTCCGCATCAAGACGCTGCAGGACGAAGTCGCGCGGCAGGCGGCGTCGCTGCGCGATTGGAACGCGACCCTCGAGTCGCGCGTCGAGGCGGCATCTGCCGAGATCGCGCGCCTGGGGCGCTTGCGCCAGTTCTTCTCCGCGCCGGTCGCCGACGCGATCGTGTCCGCGGGCGAAGCCTCGCTGCTCGCACCGCACCGGCGCGAGGTGTGCTGCGTGTTCATCGACCTGCGCGGGTTCACCGCGTTCACCGACTCCGCGGAACCCGAAGAGGTGATCGCGATGCTCGCCGAGTTCCACGCCGCGATGGGACCGCCGATCGCGGCGCACGGGGGCACGGTGCCGCACTTCACCGGCGACGGTATGCTGATCTTCTTCAACGACCCGATTCCGATGCCGGACATGGGTGCGCGTGCGGCGCGCATGGCGCTGGAGATGCAGGCCCGCTTCGCGCCGCTTCACGAGATCTGGCGCGGCCTCGGCCCCGAGCTCGGCCTCGGCATCGGCATCGCCCGCGGCTATGCGACGCTCGGAGCGATGGGCTACGAGGGCCGCTTCGACTACACGGTGATCGGTGGCGTCGTGAACCTCGCCGCCCGCCTGTGCGGCGAGGCCCGCGGCGGCCAGATCCTCGTCGACCGGCGCGCACACGCGGGGCTGGAGCCGGAGTTCGCTTTCGAGGCGGTCGAGCCGCTGATGCTCAAGGGCTACGACAGGCCGGTGGCGGCGTTCCTGCTCACCGGCTGACCTCCGGTCCCACGATTTGGGGACAGACCCCGATTCTGGGCTATTGCCCGAAATCGGGGTCTGTCCCCTAAATCGCGGGGTCAGCGCAGCGACGCGTTGATGCCGGCGAGCGCCGCGGAGCCGGGCACGAGTTCGGCGTCGGGAAGCTGGTTGAGCGGCGCGTCCACGGTCTGGAGCGCGTCGTGCATGTCGCTCGCGTTCTCGGCGACGTAGAGGAGCCCGGTGACGACGACCCCTCTCGCGCGATGCGATTCGAGGTAGGCCATCGCGCCGACCTTGTCGGACGGGTCGTACTCCGCGTCGAGACGCTTGAGGCGCATCGTGCTGCCGTCGTGCATCACGATGTCGCGCGTCTCGCCGGGCGCCTGCGACGTCGTGATCGGCGCACGCTCCGGCATGAAGTCGAGGCGGTTCACCGCCTCGTTGTGCGCGCGGACGTAGTCGTAGCTCTTGGTCGAGCCCGGGTGGTTGTTGAACGCGACGCACGGCGACACGACGTCGATGAGCGCAGCGCCCTTGTGCCTCACGGCGCCGACGATGAGCGGCACGAGCTGGTCCTTGTCGCCCGAGAAGCCACGCGCGACGTAGCTCGCGCCGAGCGTCAGCGCCATCATCACGAGGTCGATCGGCTCGTCGTCGTTGGCGGCGCCGCGCTTGCTGCGGCTGCCCTTGTCCGCGGTCGCCGAGAACTGCCCCTTGGTGAGTCCGTAGACGCCGTTGTTCTCGACCAGGTAGGTCATGTCGACGTTGCGGCGCATCAGGTGCGCGAACTGCCCGAGCCCGATCGACGCCGAATCGCCGTCGCCCGACACGCCGAGGTAGAGCAGGCTTCGATTGGCGAGATTCGCGCCGGTCAGCACCGAGGGCATGCGCCCGTGCACCGTGTTGAAGCCGTGCGACTGGCCGAGGAAGTAGGTCGGCGTCTTCGACGAGCAGCCGATGCCCGAGAGCTTTGCGACACGGTGCGGCGGCACCGCGAGCTCGAAGAACGCCTGGATGACCGCCGCCGAGATCGAGTCGTGCCCGCAGCCGGCACACAGCGTCGACACCGGTCCCTCGTAGTCGCGGCGGGTGAAACCCAGCGCGTTCACCGGCAGCGACGGGTGGTGGATCTTCGGCTTGGCGAGGAAGGTCATGGGGCGAGAGGCGGCGATGGGCGGTGGGCGATGGACAAATCTAGTCGGCGGCGACCGCGGGCCTGCCACGCACGAGCCCGAGTGCGCGCGCCTTCTCGCCGATCTCGCTCTCGATGTGGCGTGCGGTGAGCGGATTGCCGTCGTAGTGCAGGACCGGGATCAGCTTGTCGGGCGCGATGCCGCACTCGTTCAGGAGAAGCGCGCGCAGCTGCGCGTCGCGGTTCTGCTCGACCACGAACACGTGATCGTGCGCCGCGATGAATTCGGGGATCGCATCGGCGAACGGGAACGCGCGGATGCGCATGCGATCGAGATGGACGCCCTGGTCGGCGAGGACGGCAAGCGACTCCGCCATCGGCGCCCCGGTCGATCCGTACCAGACCACGGCCGCGCGGGCGGGCTGCGTCGCGGTCTCGATCACCGGCCCGGGCACCAGCGACTTGGCGGTCTCGAACTTGCGCAAGAGCCGCTGCATGTTGTCGACGTACGCCGGTCCCTCCTCGGTGTAGCGCGCGTAGCGGTCCTTCGAGGTGCCGCGCGTGAAGTACGCGCCGCGCCGCGGGTGCGTGCCGGGAACCGTGCGGAACGGGATCCCGTCGCCATCGACGTCGAGGTAGCGGCCGAAATCGCGCCCGGCTTCGAGCTCCTCCGCCGTCATCAGCTTGCCGCGGTCGAGCGTGCGCGAATCGTCCCATCGGAACGGCTCGGTGAGCCAGTCCTGCATCCCGATGTCGAGGTCGAGCATCACGAACACCGGCGTCTGCAGCCGGTCCGCTAGGTCGAACGCGAGCGCTCCCATCTCGAAGGCCTCGGTCGGGTCCTCGGGGAAGAGCAGCGGATGCTTGGTGTCGCCGTGCGACGCGTAGGCCGCCGACAGCACGTCCGCCTGCTGGGTCTTGGTCGGCATCCCGGTCGACGGACTGCCGCGCTGCACGTCGAAGAGCACCGCCGGGATCTCGGCGAAGTACGCGAGCCCGATGAACTCCTGCATGAGCGAAATGCCGGGGCCCGACGTCGCGGTGAACGCGCGCGCGCCGTTCCAGCCCGCGCCCACCACCATGCCGATCGACGCGAGTTCGTCCTCGGCCTGCACGATCGCGTAGCGGTGCCTGCCGGTCGCCTTGTCGACGCGGAGCTTGCGGCAGTAGCGCTGGAACGCCTCGGCGAGCGACGTCGACGGGGTGATCGGGTACCAGGCGCAGACGGTGGCTCCGCCGTAGACCGCGCCGAGAGCGGCTGCGCTGTTGCCGTCGACGAAGATCCGGTCGCCGACGCGGTCGCGGCGCTCGACCCTGAGTCCCAGCGGTGCAAGGTGCTCGCTCGACCAGTCGTAGCCCAGCCGGAACGCCTTGCGGTTCGCGTCGAGCAGCGGCGCCTTGCCCTTGTACTGCTCGGAGAGCATCGACTCGACCACCTCGGCCTCGATCGACAGGAGGTGCGAGAGGCTGCCGAGATACGCGATGTTCTTGAACAGCTGCCGCTGGCGCGGATCGGCGAAGGCCTCCTGGCACAGGTGCGTGAGCGGGACGCCGATCGCCGTCACGTCGGCGCGCGCGCGACCGGCCGCGAGCGGCCGGGTCGCGTCGTAGAGCAGGTAGCCGCCCGGCTCGATCTCGGTGACGTCGGCCTTCCAGGTCTCCGGATTCATCGCGACCATCAGGTCGACGCCGCCGCGGCGGCCGCGCCAGCCCGCCTCGACGATCCGGACCTCGTACCACGTCGGCATCCCCTGGATGTTCGACGGGAAGATGTTGCGCGCGGCGACCGGCACGCCCATGCGCAGGATCGCCTTCGCGAACAGCGCGTTCGCCGACGCGGAGCCGGAGCCGTTGACGTTGGCGAACTTGACGACGAAGTCGTTGGTGCGCGCGAGCCCCCGCATCGTCATTCCGCCGCCTCCGCCGCGATGCCCGCGCTCTCGCGCTTCGGCAACCGGATGCGCGGCGTGTCGCCGCAGTGGCTCATCTCGATGAACGATTTCTTCATGTCCCAGGCCCCGGTCGGACAGCGCTCGGCGCACAGCCCGCAGTGCAGGCACACGTCCTCGTCCTTCGCCATCACGCGCCGGCTCGCGAGCGCACCGGAGACGTACAGGTCCTGCGCGAGGTTCGCGGCCGGCGCCCGAAGCCGCGCGCGCAGGTCGGCCTCGTCGCCGTTCGCCGTGAACGTGATGCAGTCCATCGGGCAGATGTCGACGCAGGCGTCGCACTCGATGCACAGCTTGTCGGTGAACACCGTCTGCACGTCGCAGTTCAGGCACCGCTGCGCCTCGGCGAAGGCGAGCTTCGCGTCGAAGCCGAGCTCGACCTCCTGCCGGATGTCCTTCAGCGCGATCACCGTGTCCTTGAGCGGCACGCGGTAGCGCCTGTCGCTGGTGATCGCGTTGTCGTAGCTCCACTCGTGGATGCCCATCTTCTGCGACGTGACGAGGAAGGTGGGCGGCGGCCGCTTCGCGACGTCCTCGCCGCGGCAGTGCCGGTCGATCGAGATCGCGGCGTCGTGCCCGTGCGCGACCGCCCAGATGATGTTCTTCGGCCCGAACGCCGCGTCACCGCCGAAGAACACGCCGGGCCGCGTCGACGCCATCGTGACCTTGTCGACGACCGGCATCCCCCAGCGGTCGAACGCGATGCCGAGATCGCGCTCGATCCAGGGAAACGCGTTCTCCTGTCCCACCGCGACCAGCACGTCGTCGCAGTCGAAACGCACTTCCGGTTCGCCGGTCGGCACCAGCTCGCGCCGCCCCTTCGCGTCGTACTTCGCGGCGACCCTGTCGAAGGTGATCCCAATGAGCCGGCCTCCCTCGTGCAGGAACGCCTTGGGTACCAGGAAGTTGTGGATCGGGATGCCCTCGTGCTGCGCGTCCTCCTTCTCCCACGGCGAGGCCTTCATCTCGTCGAAGCCGGAGCGCACCACGACGTCGACCTTCTCGCCGCCGAGCCTGCGCGCGCTCCGGCAGCAGTCCATCGCGGTGTTGCCGCCGCCCAGCACGACGACGCGCCGGCCGATCGAGGTCGTGTGGCCGAACGACACCGACGAGAGCCAGTCGATGCCGATGTGGATGTGCCTGGCAGCCTCCTTGCGTCCCGGCATGTCGAGGTCGCGCCCGCGCGGCGCGCCGCTGCCGACGAACACCGCGTCGTAGCCCTCGCCGAGGAGCTTCGCCATCGAGTCGATGCGCGTGCCGCCGCGGAACTCGATGCCGAGGTCGAGGACATACCCGCACTCCTCGTCGATGACGCGATCCGGCAGCCGGAACTTCGGGATCTGCGTGCGCATCATGCCGCCCGCCTTCGGGTCGGCGTCGAAGACGACGCAGTGGTAGCCGTGAGGCGCGAGGTCGCGCGCGACGGTGAGCGACGCAGGGCCGCCGCCGACCAGCGCGACGCGCTTGCCGTTCATTCTCGCGGCGGGCTTCGGCAGCCGCGCCCGGACGTCGCTCTTGTAGTCCGCCGCGACGCGCTTCAGGCGGCATATCGCCACCGGTTCCGGCTTCGCTCCCGCCTTGCGGTGTTCGGGCGAACCCACTTCGACACGGACGCGGCGGCAGGCCGGTTCGCAGGGGCGGTCGCAGGTGCGTCCGAGGATTCCCGGGAAGACGTTCGACTTCCAGTTGATCAGGTAGGCGTCGTCGTAACGCCCCTGCGCGATCAGCCTGATGTACTCGGGAACCGGGGTGTGCGCCGGGCACGCCCATTGGCAATCGACGACCTTGTGGAAATACTCGGGCTGGGTGATGTCCGTCGGGTTCAAGCTCTCTCCTCGTGCCCGTTCGCCACGCACGGATCCGACGCGGAGGGTCCATATCCCGGCCCGGCCGCCGGCGGATCTCCCCGAGGGCGCCGCGAACGCAGGCCGAATGCTACGCCGATCGGCCCTCGCCGCCTACCGACGGGACCGGTTGACGTGTCCTCGTCCCCGGCTGTTGCGCCGCAACGCGAGCCCCGCGCGCGGACGCGTACCGCAAACTCCCCGGCTGGCGCTTTCCGAGGCAAACCCCGTGCCGCACGATGACCCTGATTCGCTCATGGCAATGACGCGACCGGGTGCCGTCCACGACGCCCGTTTGCGCGTTCGCCGGAGCGAGCGCGCCCGGAACGGTAAAATCGACCCGGTGCAGTCAACGCGATGGACATGAACACCGTCGAAACGGTTCCCCTGCGGCTGACCGGGTTCAGCCACGGCGGCGGGTGCGGCTGCAAGATCGCGCCCGGCGTCCTGCAGCAGATTCTCGCGAAGGCCACCGCTGGCCCGCTTCCGTTGCCGCCGGATCTCCTGGTCGGCATCGAGACCGCCGACGACGCGGCCGTCTACCGGATCAACGAGCGGCAGGCGATCGTCGCGACCACCGACTTCTTCATGCCGATCGTCGACGATCCGCACGATTTCGGCGCGATCGCCGCGACCAACGCGATCTCGGACGTCTACGCGATGGGCGGCACGCCGCTGTTCGCGCTCGCGCTCGTCGGCATGCCGGTCGACCGGTTGCCGGTCGAGACGATCCGCCGCATCCTCGAAGGCGGCGAGGACGCGTGCCGCCGCGCGGGCATTCCGGTAGCCGGCGGCCACACGATCGACTCGGTGGAGCCGATCTACGGTCTGGTCGCCATCGGGCTCGTCGATCCCGCGAACCTGAAACGCAATGCGGGCGCCCGACCCGGCGACAGGCTGGTGCTCGGGAAGCCGCTCGGCGTGGGCATCTTGAGCGCGGCGCTCAAGAAGGGGCGGCTCGGTGCCGCAGGCTACGCGGAGATGATCGCGAGCACGACGAAGCTCAACACGCCGGGCATCGCGCTCGGCACGATGCCCGGCGTCCACGCGCTGACCGACGTCACCGGTTTCGGCCTCGCGGGCCACCTGCTCGGGATCTGCCGCGCCTCGAACGTCGCCGCCCGGGTCGACTTCGCGAGCGTGCCGTTCCTGCCGGAGGCCGCCGACTTCGTCCGCGCCGGGATCTTCACCGGCGCTTCCGAGCGCAACTGGACCGGCTTCGGTGCCGAGGTGACGGTCGAAGGGCCCGACGCCACCCTCGCGCGCACGCTCCTCACGGACCCGCAGACTTCCGGGGGCCTCCTCGTGGCCTGTGCGCCCGGCGACGTCGATGCGGTGCTGCGCGTGTTCTCGCGCGAGGGTTTCGACCGGGCCGCCGTCGTGGGCGAGATCCTGCCGGGCCCGCCGCGCGTCGTGATCGGCTGACCATGGGCGTGCGGGTCGTCGTCGCCGTCCTCGTGGGTGCCGCGATCGTCGCGGCGATCGCCTGGCAGCGCTTGTACTCGCAGGAGGCTCAGATCGAACGGGCGTACGAGGCCTGCATGACGCGCTTCGGTGGAGGCAAGGAAGGCGCGAAGGCCGCCACCCCTCCCGAATCGGGGTCGCAGGCCTCCGGCGCGGATGCGCTGGGCAAGGCGATGCAGGATCTCGTGCGCGGCGTCACCGCCGGCATGTCGGAAGCCGTGTGCGGCGCGCTGCGCGACGCGTGCCGGGCGGACTTCGACGGCGTCGTCTGCCGCAACGCGATCGCCGGGTTCCGCTGATGCCCGAAGGGCCCGAGGTCCGTCGCGAGGCCGACGCGATCGCGCGTGCGCTCGCCGGCGGGCCGCTCGAACGCGTCGAGTACCGGGTGCGCCCGCTCGCCGCCCGCGCGGAGGCGCTGCGCGGAGCGCGCGTGAGCGCCGTCGCCCCGCGGGGCAAGGCGATGCTGATCGCGTTCGACTGCGGCCTCGTGCACCTGTCGCACCACCAGCTCTACGGCCGCTGGCGCGTGTCCGGCGCGGGAAGCGAACCCGACGCCGATCGCACGGTGCGTGTCGTGCTCGCGACCGCGAGGCGCGCCGCGGTCCTGTACAGCGCCACCGCGATCGACCTCGTGGCATCGCGCGACGTCGACGCGCACCCGATGGTGTCGGCCCTCGGACCGGATGCGCTCGACCCGTCGGTCACGCCCGCAGCGATCGGCGCGCGTCTCGCCGATCCCCGGTTCGTCCGGATCACGCTCGGGCACCTGCTCCTCGATCAGCGCTTCTGCGCCGGTCTGGGCAACTACCTGCGGAGCGACATCCTGCACACCGCGGGCCTGCGCGCACAGGCGCGCCCGCGCGACCTCGACGCGCGCACCCTGAGCCGGCTCGCCGCGGCGATCGTCGCGCTGCCGCGCCGCAGCTACCGCACGCGAGGCATCACCAACGACCTGCGGCGCGCTCGCGCGCTCGCCCTTCGAGGCGTGCCGCGACGAGAACGGCGCTTTCTCGTCTACGACCGGGAAGGCGCGCCCTGCTGGACCTGCGCGACACCGATCCGTCGCGAGGACGCTGCCGGCCGCGGCTGGTACTACTGCCCGAACTGCCAACCCGGCATTCGACTGCCGCGGCGCTGACGCACCGGTCGAAACGGCGAGGATCCGGTTGCGGGCGTCGCGCGGCCGCGTCGGACGACCCGACGCCATCCGCACGACGTCGCGTTCGTCGAACCTGCGACGCGAGGCTCGCGCCACGCGGATCCGGGTTCGGGCATCATGGTCTGTCATGCGCCTGACAGCCCTCGTGTTCATGGCACTCGTCTCCCCCGCGCCCGCAGCCCTGCCGGACCTGCCGTCGCCTGACGGCCCGGTCGGCCTCCACGCGGCATCCGACTTCGCCGTCACGACGGGCGACCTCTCGTCGATCGGACCCGCGCCGCGCCTGTACTTCGCGAAGGAGTGGATCGCCGTGCCGCGCGACGGCGTGCCGGTGTCGGACTACGCTCGCGGCGTGAGCGCGGACGAGGACGTTCGCGCCTGGAACGCGACGCCCGAGGCGGACGAGCGGCCCGGCGCGCGGCCGCCGCTCGTGTGGCTGGGCTCGCCGGATCGCATCGCGCACGCGCGCCTCGACCCCGGCCTGGCGCGGCTCGACGCCGGGGGCCGTGGCGAACCTCTGAGGCTCGCGCCCCGGCTTCCGTCGAACGGATCGTGGGTCGATGCATCCACCGGTCCCTGGTACGCCGCGCGCGAGGTGACGCTGCGCGGCCGCCGGGTCGACGGGGTGTTCGAGGCGCGCACGCTGTGGCCTGAGGACTTCCGCCTCGATCCGGCCGCGCCGGTCGTGCCGCTCGCATCGACGCTGCCGCCCGCAGCGGCGTTGCGCGACCGGGTCCGCAGCGCGGGCGCCGATGCGCGGGGCGAATTCGCCGCGCAGGTGCTGTGGGAGCGACAGGACAGGACGCGAGCGTGGGAAGGCAAGCCGGTGCTGCTCGTCATGGTCAACGGCGCCCAGGGCGACGACGACGAAGCCTGGGGCGGCCACTTCGCGATCGGCACCGGCCGGCTAGGCAACGACGGGTCGATCGGCGACATCCTGGTCGACAACTTCTACTCGCTCGACGTGGTGAGCGAGAAGGGCATCCTCGCCGCGCCGACGCCGCTCGACCAGTACCTCGCGGATCTCAACAGCGGGCAGGCGTGGTACCGGCCCTCGTCGCTCGTCGTCGCGGTGCTCGCGGACGACGCGGTGCCCGCGCGCGTGCAGGGCGCGTTCAACCGCGTCTACGCGCAGTTCTGGCGCCACCAGTTGCGCTACCGGCACTCGCTCGCGAACTGCTCGGGCATCAGCGTCGACACGCTGCGCGCGCTCGGATGGCGACTGCCGGCGAACGAGCCCGGCATCGCGTCGACTGCGCTCGCGTGGGTCGCGCTCCCGTGGACGCTCCTGACCGAACGCTCGGTGTCGAAGGCGCGCGTGGCCTACGAGTACCTGACCGAGGATCGCACGCGCCTGTTCCCGGCCGTCGCGTTCGAGACGCTGGGAGCATCGCTCGTCGGCCTCGCCCGGCACGGGGCGGACGCCGGCGCGGGCGAACTCGAGCGCCGCCTCGCGCGCGACCTCGACGCGCTCGTGCTGGTGCACGTGCCGCAGTTGCCGTCGTCGCGTGCGGCGGGTTCGTGGGCGGTCGGGTCGCCGGCCGAGTACCGCGGCAAGGCGCCCGGGGATCCCGAGGACTGGAAGATCATCCCGGTACTCGCTCGCCCGTACCCGTCGAACCTCCGCGACGGCGACCTGCTGCCCGAGGAGCGGCGTCCGTCGGACCTGCCGCTCGTCGCGTGGGCGGCGATCGCGGTCGCCGCGGTCGTCGCGCTGACCGTGGGGGTCGCGCGCTTCCTGATGCGACGCTGAGCGGGTAGCGCCGCGACCTTGACGCATTCCTGCAGTTCCACGATATTGGAACCATGCGATCGCGGAATGCCCTGACGTCGCCCTCCTACCCGCAGGGCCACACGCTCGACACCGCCCGCGCGCTCGCGGCGCTCGCGGCCCTCGCGCAGCCGACGCGGCTCGCGATCGTCCGGCTCCTCGTCGGCCATGCGCCGGAAGGCCTCACCCCGGGCGACATCGCGAAGACTCTGGACGTCCCTCCGGCGACGCTGTCGTTCCACCTGAAGGAACTGGCGACCGCGGGCCTCGCCGTCGACCGCCGCGAGAGCCGGAACATCCGCTACCGCGCCGACCTCGCCACGATGGGCGCGCTGGTCGGCTACCTGACCGACCACTGCTGCCGAGCGACCGGGCGCGTGGTCGACGCGGGTTGCGGGCCGGCCTGCGAACCTCCCGCGCGCAGAACCGTGCCGCGTCGCGGCAAGGGTTCACGATGACGCGGGCCCCCGGTCCCCGGCCGATCGCAGACCGGGCGGCGAGCCGCTGGTCCGCGACCGTCGTTGCCGCGGGTCTCGCCGCCGCGATGCTCGTCGCCTCCTGCACGAGCGCCCGGCCGTCGGCGTCGGAATTTCCGATCGGCAAGGCCTATGCGTGGATCGCAACCGATTCCGGCAGTGCACGCCACGCCCCCGGCGACCCGTCCCGCTACACGATCGCCTTCGACGCGAGCGGCCGGGCGACGATCCGTCTCGACTGCAACCGCGGCAGTTCGACGTGGACTCGCGAAGGCGACCGGCTCTCGCTCGCCCCGGTTGCATCGACCAAGATGCGATGTCCCGAAGGCTCGCTCGACACCGCGTTCGCCGCCGGCCTCGCGCAGGTCGCCGCGTGGCGCCGGGAAGGCGACGACCTCGTGCTCGTCGGCCGCGACGGCTCGGCGATGCGGTTCCGGCCGCTCGCCCGCTGATCAGCGCGGCGCGGCGCGAAGGAAACCGCGCTTCGCGAGACCTGCCGCCACCGCGCCGGCCACCGCACCCGCGTCCTCGTTGTGTCCCCGAGGATAGTAGTCGAGCACCATCGCGCGCCAGGTCCCCCTGGACGAACCGAGGCCGTAGAGACGCACTTCGGTCACGGCCGCGGGCGCCGTGTCGAGGTCGGTGCGCGGATCGGGATCGGAACGCGCGTCCATCCAGCGCTGGGCGCCGCGCCCGGCCTTGACCGGAACGTCGCTGGGCGGCTGCACGAACAGCACCGCGTCGGCGCCGGCACGGCGCGCGGCGTCGATCAGCGCAGAGCCGTCGACCGTCACCGCGCCGGCGTCCATCTCCGCGTCGCCGAGGAGCGCGCCGCGCGTGGTCGCCTGCACGCCGCTCGCGCCCAACCGCGACGCGAACGCCTCGTCCCAGGTCCTGCGGCGCGCGGCGTCGCCGTCGATGGTCACGACCAGAACCTTCGCGAGCGGCTGCGTCGCCCGCACCGAGGCCTGCTCCATCTCCCTCAGCACGACGCGCCGGTCGGTGCTCGCGCAGCCGGCCGCGACGCAGAGCAACGCGGCGAGCGCCACGATCCGCAGCGTCATGACACCGGTCCCGAAGGCGTGAGTCCGTGCGACGCGATCGCGACAACGATCACCCTCGCGAGCCCGTCGGCCTCGCGGCGAAACGACGCGGGGTCGAACGTCTCGGTGACGCCGGTCCACGCGAGCCGGTTCCCTTCCACGTCGAAGAGCGAGGTCTCGATCGTCGCGATGCGCGACTGCGTAACGATCGGCTGGGCGGCCCAGCCGCCGTACCAGCCCCACCAGCCCGGCCCGACGGCGGCCATCGGCATCATCGCCGTCCGCACGTCGGTTTCGGTCCGCACCCCGCGAAAGTGCACCAGCATCAGCCCGTCGGCTCCCGAGCGCCGGACGCCGTCCTTCATCTCGGCCTCGGTCAGCGTCCCGTCGGGGAGGAAACGGTAGCCCTGGAGGCCCGCGACGCCGACGGTCGAAAGCCTCGCAGCCACGACGTCCTCGAACACGCGCCGCTGCGTGAGGTCGCCGCCCACCGTCACCACGAGCACCTTGGTGAATGGCGCCTTGCGCACCGAGGGATCGAACCACGAGTCGCGCATCGTCGTCGACGCGCAGGCCGCGAGCGCGACGGCCGCGCCCGCGACCAGGACTGCGCGCGCGACGGCGGAACCGGCGGCCGGCGACTCTGCTCGCATCGCGCGCGGCGCCTCAGCGGTTGCGGAACGACGGCTTGCGCTTCTCGACGAACGCGCGCATGCCTTCCTTCTGGTCGTCGAGCGCGAAGGTCGCGTGGAACTCGCGTCGCTCGAACAGCAGGCCTTCGGCGAGCGAGGACTCGTAGGCGCGATTGACCGCCTCCTTCACCTTCATGACCACCGGCAGCGAGAACGACGCGATCTGCCCGGCGACCGCGAGCGCCTCGTCGAGGAGCCGGTCCGCGGGGACGACGCGCGACACGAGGCCCGCCCGCTCCGCCTCCGCGGCATCGATCATGCGGCCGGTGAGGCACCAGTCCATCGCCTTCGCCTTGCCGACCGCGCGCGGCAGGCGCTGCGTGCCGCCGAACCCCGGCATCGTGCCGATGGTGATCTCGGGCTGGCCGAACTTCGCGCTGTCGGCGGCGATGATGAAGTCGCAGGCCATCGCGAGTTCGCAGCCCCCGCCCAGCGCATAGCCCGCGACCGCCGCGATCACCGGCTTCCGCGTGTAGCGCACCGCTTCCCAGTTGCGCGAGATGTAGTTGTCGCCGAGCACCTTCGCGTAGCTCCACTCGGCCATCGCGCCGATGTCGGCGCCCGCGGCGAAGGCCTTGGCGCTGCCCGTGATCACGATCACCGAGATGTCCGGATCGGCGTCGTAGCCTTCGAGGGCGGACTTGATCTCGTCGGCGATCGCGTCGTTCAACGCATTGAGGCGCTGCGGCCGGTTGAGCGTGACGATCGCGACGCGACCGCGCGTTTCGGTGAGGAGATTCTCGTAGGCCATGACGGGCGGATGGGGGGCGACTCGGGGGCGCCGCGTTCGGGCGCGGGGTTGCCATGATAACGCGAGGAGCGCCCGCGGCCGGGATCCGGGTTCGTCGCCGATCCGCCGTGCTCACGCCACCGGGGAGCCGATCCGTCGCAAGGCCCTCGCCCCGCCCGCGCCGGAGGCGGACAGTGGCGCCACCTCGCGGTCCGCGCGAGCGCGGCACCGGGCGCAGTCATCCGGGCCGATCCAACCGAGGAGACACGCCATGGTCGCACGCCAACTCACGCTCACTGCCGGGGCCGTGTTCGCCGCCGCGCTGGCCGGTACCTCTGCCGCGCTCGCCGAGCCGCCGCCGGATACTCCGGTCATGCTGAAGGCCTTCTCGCTGTACGAACAGGGTCCCGAGCACCTCCGCCGCTTCGTGTTCCGCACGCGCATGATCTACGAGCTCGACGTGATGCAGGTCGTCAAGGCCTACGACGCAGCGCGTCGCGCGAAGGCGGCCGCCGAAGGGGGCCGGGAAACCCGCGTCGTGACCGCGGACAAGGAGTCGCTCATCCGCCGCCCGATCAAGGAACTGATCGACGAACTCGATCCGCACGGTTTCTGGCAGATCCATCGCGGCACGCTGGTCAACGTCAACGCGATCGCCGGCGTGCAGCGCGACATCGGAGGACACCTGCGCGTGCGCGTGAAGGGGCGCAGGGAGACGCTCGCGGTGAGCGAGCCCTACCACGGCCTGTTCAGGCAGATGTAGATCCGCCGCGACCGCAGGCGCAAAGGATCGTCCGGTCGCAACCGGCCTTCGGGTCGCCCACGTCGGGCGCCTGCGCTGCCGGTGGGCTGCGACGGAATCAGCCGGGCGCCGCGACGTCCTCCCGCGCTGCGGCGATCGCCTGCGCGAGAACCTCGGCGTCGCCGACGTGGTTCGCGAGCAGCAGCACGAGCTTCGCGTTCATCATCGCGCTCTGCGCGTCGTCGAGCCCACGGTGCGCAGCGATCAGCCGCTCGTAGAACAGGTCCGGTTCGGTCAGGCGGGTTTCGGTGCGAAGCTCGCTCATGCGACCTCCCGGTTCATGCCATCGCCGTCGCGCGCGCCAGCGCGCCACGCACCGCCGCGAGGTCGAACGCGCGCCAGCGCGCGCACACGTGCTGGTCCGGACGGAACAGGTAGCAGGTGCCAGGCGTCGCCGCGTACCGCGAGGCGACGAGGCCCTCGGTGTCCTTCACGGCGACGGCCCCCGGCGCCGCAGGCGCGTCGACCTGCACGACGTGCACCGGGACCGCTCCGCGGGCGAGCGCATCCACTTCGCCGCCCGGGAGCGGCCCGAACGCGAGCAGCGTGAACCCGCGCTCGAGATGGCGCAGCAGCCAGTCGCCTTCGGGTCCGCGCACCGGGGCGTCCGCGGCAGGCGCGCCGGGCACCATGGCGCCGGCGCCACGCGGAAAGTCGTCGTCGCGGTCGGGCGTGTTGAGCGGCGAATCGGCGAGCACGGCGGGCGTCGAGAGGCGCCCGCTGTTCACCAGGCTGCGGGCGAACGGGTGGCGCTTCGCGAGCTGCAGCACCGCGTCGCGGAAGGTGCGCGAGGCGGCGCTCTTCGGCGTGATGAAGTCGGTCGAGCGCGTCGACGCGGCCAGGTTCTCGTCGGCGGCGCGGGTGCGTTCGTGATCGTAGCTTTCGACCAGCGCGTCGGGCGCCTTGCCCTCGATCACCAGCGCGAGCTTCCAGGCGAGGTTGTCCGCGTCCTGGAAGCCGCTGTTGGCGCCGCGCGCGCCGAACGGCGACACGACGTGCGCCGCGTCGCCCGCGAACAGCACGCGGGCGTGGCGGAAGCGCTTCATGCGGCGGCACTGGAACGTGTAGACGCTCGCCCACTCGATCTCGTAGCGCGCGTCGGGGCCGAGCATCGCCGCGAGGCGCGGCAGGATCCGCTCGGGCTTCTTCTCGAGGTCGGGATCGGCATCCCAGCCGAGCTGGAAGTCCACGCGCCACACGTCGTCGGCCTGCCGGTGCAGGAGCACCGACTGCCCGGGATGGAACGGCGGATCGAACCAGAACCACCGCTCCGGCGGAAACTGCGACTGCATGTGGATGTCCGCGATCAGGAAACGGTCGCGGAAGAGCTGCCCCTCGCTCTCGAGCCCGAGCAGGTGCCGCACGGGGCTGCGCGCGCCGTCGCAGGCGACGAGCCACGAGCAGGCGATCGTGTACGCGCCTTCGGGCGTCTCGACCGTCACGTCGACGCGGTCGCGTCCGGGACGAACGCCCGTGACCCGGTTCTTCCACCGGATCTCGACCCCTCGCACCTGCGCGGCGCGAGCCACGAGCGCTTCCTCGAGGTGGTACTGCTGCAGGTTGACCATCCCCGGACGGTGGTGGCCGCGCTCGTGCACCAGTTCGAACTGGTAGACGAGATCGTCGCGGTGGAACACCTTGCCGGTGTTCCAGCCCACGCCCTTCGTGCAGACCGCCTCCGCGCACCCCAGCCGGTCGAGGATCTCGAGCGAGCGCTTCGAGTAGCAGATCGCGCGCGAGCCGACGCTCACCGTGTCGTCGTCGTCGAGCACGACCACCGGCACGCCCTTCGTGCCGAGGTCGATCGCGAGCGCGATGCCGACCGGTCCCGCGCCGACGACGACGACCGGCCGGAGCGAGGGCGCGGCATCCTGGTCCGGCGTGCGCGCGTAGGCATAGCGGGGTTGCGTGTAGGTCTTCACCGTGGAACGCCGTGGCGGGAAGGACGGCGCGCCGCACTCGATCCGCGCGTCGAACCGGGAGCGCTCCCGCCTGCTCGCTGCGGCTTCATCCTTCCAGCGCCTCCCACATCTCCTTGTCGCGCTGCGCGGTCCAGATGCGCGGGTCGGGGTAGCGGGTCGCCTCGTCGTAGGCGCGCGAGACGTCGAACGGCAGGCAGTGGTCGAAGATCACCCAGTGACCGAAGCGCGGCTTCAGCCGGTCGTAGGTCTCGCGATAGACGCTCCTCAGGTCCTTGCCTGCGCGCGCACCTTCCTTCACCGCGCCGAACATCGCGGTGATGAACGCGCGCGTGCCATCGAGCCCGGCCTTCACCTGCGCCGGGTCGGTCAGCGCCGCGCCGCGTCCGGGCACGAGCTTTTCCGGCTTCAGCGCCGCGATCGCGTCGAGCGTCGCGGGCCACTCGGACAGGTAAGCGTCGCCGGTGTAGGGCGTCGCGTCGTACTCGACCAGGTCGCCGGAGAACAGGATGCGCTCGTCCGGCAGCCACACGACCGTGTCGCCCTTGGTGTGGCCGCGCCCGAGTTGCAGGATCTCGACCCGGAGCTTGCCCATCCACATCGTCATGCGTTTGTCGAACACGATCGTGGGCCAGGTGAGCCCGGGCACCGACTCGACGGCGCGGAACAGGCGCGGGAAGCGCTCGATCTCGCTCTTCATGTCCGCTTCGCCGCGTTCGACGATGAGATCGTAGGTGTCGCGGCTCGCGATCACCTGCCGAGGCGCGTAGCCCGATGCGCCGAGGACGCGCACCGCGTGGTAGTGCGACAGCACCACGTACTCGATCGGCTTGTCGGTGACGGTGCGGATGCGCCGGATCACGTCCTGCGCCATCACCGGGGTCGCCTGCGTGTCGATCACCATCACCGCGTCGTCGCCGATCACGATGCCGGTGTTCGGATCTCCCTCGGCGGTGTAGGCGAAGGCGTGGTCGGAGAGGCGGTCGAACGAGACCTTCTTCTCCTCGACGTCGGCGTGCGACGCGAACTTCTTCGGGTTCATGGTCCGGATTCCTGCGAAAGCGACGAATCGAGCATAGCACCTGCGCGGCGCGATCCGATGGGCGCCCCGCCGCGGGACGCCCATCGGCACGCGCGATCCGGTCAGCCGCCGTACTTCTTCAGCAGCGCCCTCGCGTCGTCGTAGAGCGCCTTGCCGTTCGCACCCTTGGCGCCGACTTCGGCGATCCAGTCGGCCACCACCGGTTCGCAGGCCTTCTGCCAGCGCGCGTACTCGGCGGCCGAGACGGTGTCGAACACGCCGCCGGCGTCGCGCGCGATCTTGATGCCGGGCACCGTCGTGCCGTCGAACACCTTGCCGATGTGCCTGGAGAACTCGAGCCCGACGTTGGCGTCCAGGATCTTCTTCAGGTCCGCGGGCATGCCGTCGTACTTCGCCGGATTCATCGCGAGCACGAAGATCGAGTTCGACATCTTCGGCACCCCGGGCGCGGTGTCGAGGTGGTATTTCGTTACCTCCTGGAGCTTGATCGCCGGCGCGACCTCCCACGGCACCATCGCCCCGTCGATGACCGACTTCGCCAGCGCCTCGGTCACCTGCGGAATCGGCATCTGCACCGGAGCAGCGCCGATCGCGGTGAGGAACTTGGTGCCGATCCGGGTCGGCGCGCGCACCTTGAGGCTCTTGATCTCCTCGAGCGTGGTCACGCGCTTGTTCGAGAAGTGGAGGAGCGACCCGTCGTGCACGTGCGCCGCGAGGAGCTTCACGCCGCGGAATTCGTCCATCGAGTTCTTGTGGATGTAGTCCCACAGGGCCGGGCTGCCGGTCTCGGCGTTCATGGTCATGAACGGCAGCTCGAACACCTCGGACTTGGAGAAGCGTCCGGCCTGGTAGGTCGGGATGGTCCAGATGATGTCGGCCACCCCGTCGCGCGCCTGGTCGAAGAGTTGCGGCGGCGTGCCGCCCAGTTGCATCGACGGGTAGAACTGGCACTTGATGCGCCCGCCGGACTCCTGGCCCAGCTTCGCGCACCAGGGCTCCAGCACCTGGGCCTGGATCGTCCCCTTGGCGGACAGGAAGTGGTGGATGCGCAGCGTGACGTCCTGGGCGGACGCGGAGGTCGCGGCGGCCGCGGCGAACGCGCCGGCGACGACGATGGCGATACGGGCGGGCTTCATGGGGCTACCTCCTGGTGGGCGCGGGTTTCCCCGCTGCGGGTCAGCGCTTGAACGTGTGGACGAGGATGAGCGAGAGAACCGGAAAATACACCAGCAGCGCGATGCGCAGGGCATCGGAGACCAGAAACGGGACCACGCCCTTGAACGTCTCGGTCAGCGGGACGTCCCGGGCCAGGCGGTTGATGATGTAGACGTTGAGGCCCACCGGAGGGTGGACCAGCCCGATCTCGACCACCATCAGCGCAAGGATGCCGAACCAGATCGACTTGTCCTGATGCGGCATGCCCCAGAAGTCGAGCCCCATCACCACCGGGTAGAAGATCGGGATCGTGAGCAGGATCATCGCGAGCGAGTCCATCACGCAGCCGAGCACGATGTAGATCGCGAGGATCATCACCATCACGAGGAGCGGCGACAGGCCGGAGCCCTTGACCCACGCCGCGAGTTCGCCCGGAAGCTGCGACAGCGCGAGCGTCGCGTTCAGCATGTCCGCACCGAGCAGCACGAGGAAGATCATCGCGGTCGCCTGCGCGGTGCCCGCCGCGCTCTCGACGAGCCCCTTCGTCCGCATTCCGCCAACGATCGCGAGGATGCCGCAGGCGGCCGCGCCGATGGCCGCCGCTTCGGTCGGGTTGGCCCAGCCCCCGTAGATGCCGACGATCACCACGACGAAGACGAGGAGCACCGGCAGCACCTCGGCCAGCGCCTTGAGCCGCTCGCCCCAGGGCACCGTCGGCCCGGCCGGTCCCGCGGCCGGACGCCAGGTCACGATCAGTTTCACGACCAGCATGTAACCCAGCATCGCGATCACGCCCGGGATCACCGCCGCCATGAAGAGCTTGCCGATCGACTCCTCGGTGAGGATCGCGTAGATCACGAGCGGCACCGATGGCGGGATCATGATCCCGAGCGTCCCGCCCGCCGCGAGCGCGCCGGTGGAGAGGGAACCCGAATAGCCGAAGCGGCGCAGTTCGGGCAGCGCCACCTGGCCCATCGTGGCCGCGGTCGCGAGCGAACTGCCGCAGATCGCGCCGAATCCCGCGCACGCTCCGATCGCCGCCATCGCCACGCCGCCGCGCAGGTGCCCGAGGAACGCCGACACGAAGCGGAACAGCGATCGGGAGAGGCCGCCGTGGGTCGCGAACTGCCCCATCAGGAGGAACAGCGGGATCACGACGAGATCGTAGTTCGACAGCCTCGCGTAGGCGAGATTCTTGAGCGAGGCGAGAAGCGCGGTGGGGTTGCCGGTGAGCGCGACGTAGCCGCCGGCGCCGCACAGGAACATCGCGATGCCGATCGGCACGCGCACGACCATCAGCGCGAGCATGATCGCGAACAGGATGCCGCCGAACGCGGTTCCGCTCACCGGGTCCTCTCCGCCGGCCGCGCCGCGGCGCCGGCCAGGATCGCGCAGCGGTAGCCGCCGGAGACCGCGAGGAGCACGAAACTCGGGACCATCAGTCCCTGCGCGATCCAGACCGGGATGCCGAGGATCGCCGAGGTCACGCCCGACTCGTGCACGGACCACGCGCCCGCGCCGGTGCGCCAGGCGATCAACGCGCCGAAGGCCGCGACGAGGAGCGACCCGAACGAGTCGAGCGCCGCGACGATCCGCGGCGGCAGGTTGTGGGTGAAGAAGTCGACCTTGACGTCGCCGCCGGCGAGGTGGCAATAGGCGAAGAAGGTCGCCGCCGCGAACGCCGCGCACATCTCGAGCAGTTCCACGTCGCCGGGCACCGACCACGCCCAGAGCTTCCGGCCCACGATGGACACGATCTCCATTGCGACCAACCCGACGAACACGAGGCCCCCGGCCACCGCGAAGGCGCGCGTGAGCGCGAGCAGCGCGCGGCCGCAACGACCGTACGCGGCGGCGTGTCCCGCCGCAACAGGCGGTTCCTGCATGCGCCTCCTCCTACCCGACGGCGCGTCGTCCGCGCGCCTCGTCAGCCGGCGCCAGGCGGCGCCCGGCCGAACTATGCCAGCTTCTCGCGGAACCAGGCAGGTGGATCGACGGCCTGGATGCGCGCCGGATCGTCCGGATGCCGCCGCACCAGTACCCGGGTCTCGCTTCCCTCGACCAGCACCGTGTCGGCGCGCCGGATCGCGTGCGCCAGCACGAAGCTCTTTCCCCGCCACTCGGCCACCGAGGTGTCCACCGCGATGCGCTCGCCGTAGGTTGCCGGCTTGAGGTACCGGGCCGAGGTCTCGAGCAGCGGAGCGCCGATGATGCCGTCCGAGGCCGCGGTCTCGGTCCACGAAGGCACGCCGGCCGCGAGGAAGAAGTGGCGCGCGGCCGCGTCCATCCAGCGGTAGTAGTTCGGGTAGAACACGATGCCAACCGGATCGCAGTCGCCGAACTCGATCTCGAATCCGGTGGTGTGGCGGAAGCTCATGACGTCCTCCCGGAGTCGCGCACGCCCGGCTTCGCGGGCTTCATCCAGACGATCGGCTTCGCCTCGACCGGCCGCGGCGGCGCGCCGTGGCGCACCAGCGCGGCGTCCAGCGCCCTGCCGCCCTCGTCCGCGAGCGCCGCCTCGCGCGCCTCCCGCACCGCCTGCGCGCGCTCGGCCGGAGTCGCGAACTCGCCGCCCTGCGCGACGTGTTCGAGTATGTGGCCGAGGTTGCGCTTGCCGCGCGCGTTGGTCTCTCCGTAACCCTTGACCAGCCGGCCCGCGAGCGCGATCTCGTGACCCAGCCGCCAGTCCGCGGCGGCGCCC
>JADLBN010000207.1 GCA_020847675.1 Burkholderiales bacterium
CCTGCTAGAGCCAGCGCCTGACCCGGCTGCGGTAGTCGTCGTAGGCGGCGCCGAACTTCGCGGCGAGCACCCGCTCCTCGGGGCCGATCTGGAACCTGCCGAGGTAGAGCACGACGGCGGGCAGCGTGAGGAAGCCGAGCGCGTTTCCGAGATACAGCGCGAAGCCGGCCAGCACGAGGACGAGGCCCACGTACATCGGGTTGCGCGTGACGCGGTAGACACCGCCGGTCACGATCGACGAGGTCGAACCCGGCTTCGTCGGATTGATCGTCGTGCGCGCGCGGACGAATGCCACGAGCGCCGCCGCGTCGAAGGCGAGCCCGGCCGCGGCGACCGCCGCAGCGAGGACGGCGCCGCCGGGAACGTCGAAAACGAACCCCGGCGCGAAGCGCGCCGCGAGCGCCATCAGGCCGGCCGCGACGAGTGCCACGACCGGCGGAGGGACGCGAAGCTCGAGCGCGGACATCGGGTCGATGCGGGCGCCGGCCGCGGGAATCAGCCGTTCGTGCGCTGCGCCGCCGCGCGCCGCCCCGCCGCCGTGCGCGAGGTGTCGGCGAAGTGCGCGGCGCACACCGAGCGCAACCAGCGGTTGCCCGGATCGTTGTGGTAGCGCGCGTGCCAGTGCTGCTTGACCAGGAACGGCTCGATCTTCACCGGACAGGGCGCGAGCCGAAGCGACCCGATGCGCGCGAGCGTCTCGCCGATCATGCGCGGCACGGTCGCGACGAGGTCGCTCGCCGACAGGATCGTCGCGAGACCCAGGAACCCGGGCAGTTCGAGGCGCACCTCGCGCTCGACTTTCTGCGCGCGCATCGCCGAATCGATCACCGAGTAGCCGGAGCGCGGCAGGATCGACACGTGCGGCTCGGCGCGAAATTCGCGGAGCGAGAGCGTGGCGCCCACGCGCGGATGCTGCGCCGAGTAGAGGCACACGAAGTCCTGGGCGTAGAGCGTCTGCTGGTAGAAGCCGGCCTCGAGGTCGGGGATGAAGCCGATCGCGAGGTCGGCCGCGCCCGACTCGAGATTGCGCGCGGTGTCCTCGCCGATGTTCTCCGCCTCGAGCGTCACGCCGGGAGCCGCGGAGCGCGCGTGCGCGAGGAGCTGCGGCAGGATCGTGATGTGGCTCGCGTCGGTCATGCAGATGCGGAAGCTGCGCCTTGCGGTCCGCGGATCGAACGAGGGCTCGCCGCCCGACAGCTCGTTCAGGAGTTCGAGCGCGGCCCGGGCGCGGTCGATCAGTTCGTCGGCGCGCGGCGTGGGCAGCATCCCGCTCCCGGTGCGCACGAACAGCGGGTCGCGCAGTTCCTTCCTCAGGCGCGCGAGCCAGATGCTGACGGTGGGCTGGCTCTGCCCGAGCGCCTCCGCCGCGCGGCTCACGCTGCGCGTGCGGTACAGCGCGTCGAACAGCCGGACGAGCTTGACGTCGAGCGGCGACGCCGGCCCGGCGGAACGGCTGGCCTTCGCCATCGCACCCCCTGTTATTGCGGCAGCCAATGCCCTCGCGGTTCATGATTGCACCCGGACCCCGGAGACGCAACCCGGGCAGCCCGCGACATCATTGCGTGGATCAATGATCGCTATTGCCACCATTGCGTAGACACACGCACGGCGGGCGACTATCGTCGTCGCATCCTCCGCCGGTCCGTCAACCGGCGCCGCCTCCCCGGAGACCCCATGTCCGCTGCCCCGCTCCCGCTCGCCGGCATCCGCGTCGTCGACTACACGCACTTCCTCGCCGGTCCCTACCTGTCGCGCTGCCTCGCGGGCCTGGGCGCCGACGTGATCAAGGTCGAGCGCCCGAAGGCGGGCGACGCCGGCCGCGTCCACGCGGCGATGCGCGACGGCCACAGCGGCTACTTCCTGCAGCAGAACATGGGCAAGCGCGGCCTGTGCGTGAACATGAAGGACCCGCGCGGCTTCGACCTCGTCAACCGGCTGGTCGCGAAGGCCGACGTGTTCGTCGAGAACTACCGGCCCGGCGCTCTCGACAAGCTGGGGCTGGGCTTCCCCGCGCTCTCGAAGTCGAACCCCCGGCTCGTCTACTGCTCGGTGTCGGCCTACGGCCACACCGGACCCGACGCCGAGCGCCCCGGCTTCGGCGTCATCGCCGAGGCGAAGAGCGGCGCGATGGCGATGCTCGGCGTCCCCGGCGAGCCGCCGCCGCTGTTCCGCATGCCCATCGCCGACATGTACGCCGGCATCCACGGCGTTGCGGCGGTGTGCGCCGCGCTCGTCGGCCGCGCGGTCACCGGCAAGGGCCGCCACGTCGACACCGCGCTCTACGACTGCATGGTCGGCATGCACGACTTCGCGGTGCAGTGCTACTCGATGAGCGGCGGGAAGGAACTGCCGGTGCAGACCGGCCACGATCTGCCGCAGTCGACGCTCTACGGCGTGTTCCGCGCGCGCGACGGCGACCTCGTGATCGCCGCGCAGGTCGACGACGCGTGGAAGCGCCTCGCTCGCGTGATCGGCGGCGACGCGCTCGCGGCCGACACGCGGTTCCACACCTCGACCGGCCGCAACGCCCACCGTGAGGAGATCCTCGCGAAGGTCAAGGGCTGGGTCGCGGAGCGCAGCGTCCGCGCGTGCCTCGCCGAACTCGACGCGGCCGACGTTCCGGCCGCGCCGGTGCAGAACATCGACCAGGTGATCGCCGACCCGCAGGTGAAGGCGCGCGGCATGATCGTCGAGCAGGAGCACCCGGTGCTCGGCAAGGTGCAGCTCGCCAACGTGCCGTTCCGCTTCTCCGACTGCGACGTGACGCCGCGGCGCGTCGCGCCGTCTCTGGGCGAGCACAACCGCGAGATCGCGGAGGAACTGGGATTCGCGGCGGCGGAGATCGACGCGATGCAGCGCGAGGGCGTGCTCTACGCCGAGGCGGCCGCGCGCGCGCCGGCCGCCGCCTGATCTGCCTTGACGGTGAACACCAACCGATCCGCAACGGGAGCGACGCGATGAGAACCATTCGTTGGGGCATGATCGGCTGCGGCGAGGTCGCGCGGATGAAGAGCGGCCCGGCGCTGTGGCGCGCCGACCACTCGGCGCTCGCCGCGGTCTTCGACCGCAACGCCGACCGGGCGGAGGACTTCGCGCGCCTCCATTCCGGCGTGCGCGCCGAACACGACGCCGACGCGCTGATCCGCGCCGCCGACGTCGACGCCGTCTACGTGGCGACGCGCACCGACTCGCACGCGGACTACGCGCTGCGCTGCGCGGCGGCGGGGAAGGCGGTGCTGGTCGAGAAGCCGATGGCGATGGACCACGCCGAGGCGGAACGGATGCGCGAGGCCTGCCGCAGCGCGAACGTGCCGATGTGGGTCGCGTTCTACCGGCGCGCGCTGCCGCGCTTCGTCGCGATCCGCGACCTCGTGCGCTCGGGCGCGATCGGCGAGGTCCGCATGACGATCTCGCGCCACTTCCACCGCATTCCCGGGCCCTCGGAGATCAACGGCCCGTTCTGGGGCTGGCGGCTCGACCCGAAGCGTTCCGGCGGCGGCATCTTCTTCGAGGCGGTCGGCCACACGATGGACATCCTCGACTTCATCGTCGGCCCGGTCGCGTCGATCCGCGCCTTCGCCGACAACCAGGCCGGCGCCTACCCGCCCGAAGACGTCGTGTCGGCCTCGTGGCGCTACGAGTCCGGCGCCTACGGCAGCGGCGCGTGGTGCTTCGCGACCGATGTCGACGACGAGGAGAACGAGATCGTCGGGTCGACCGGGCGCATCCGGTTCTCGACCTTCCCGCCGCTCTCGCCGCCTTCGGGGCGGCCGCCGGCGCCGATCCGCATCCTGCGCGGGGACGCGGTCGAGGAGATGCCGATCGCCGACCCGCCCTACGTCCACCAGCCGCTCGTCCAGTCGATCGTCGACGAACTGAACGGACGCGGCCGCTGCGAGAGCACGCCCGAGTCGGCGATGCGCACGATGCGCGTGATCGACGAGGCGCTCGCCGAATTCAACGCCCGCCGCGCCCGATGAGCGCCTCCGCGAACCGATACTGCCGTCTCGACCGCGACGGCGGCGTGCTGACCATCACGCTCGCCCGGCCGGAGGTGCTGAACTCGCTGCACCTGCCCGCGCACGTCGAACTGTCGCAGGCCTTCGACCTCTACGCGGCCGATCCCGACCTGCGCGTCGCGGTGATCACCGGCGAGGGCGAACGCGCGTTCTGCGTGGGCACCGATCTCAAGTCGCTCGCGCAGACCGGCAACTACGAGTACCCGTACGGCGGCTTCGCCGGGATCACCACGCGCTTCGATCTCTTCAAGCCGGTGATCGCCGCGGTGAACGGCCTGTGCCTCGGCGGCGGCGTCGAGATCGTCGCCGCCTGCGATCTCGCGATCGCGGCCGATCATGCGCAGTTCGCGCTGCCCGAGCCGCGCGTGGGTCTCGCCGCGCTGGGCGGAGGAGCGCTGCAGCGGCTCGCGCGCACGATCCCGATGAAGGAGGCGATGGGACTGATCCTGACCGGCCGACGCATCGACGCACCCGAGGCGCGCCGCATCGGGCTGGTCAACGAGGTCGTCCCGAAGGCGGACCTCGCCGCGCGCGTGCGCGCGCTGGCCGGCGAGATCCTCGCCTGCGCGCCGCTCGCGGTCGAGGCGTCGAAGCAGGTGATGCTTCAGAGCCTGGCCGCGCCGGGTCTCGAGGCCGCGATGGCGATGCGCTTCCCGGCCGCCGAGCGCATGCTCGCGAGCGAGGACGCGAAGGAGGGTCCGCGCGCGTTCGCCGAGAAGCGCCGGCCGAACTGGCAGGGCCGGTAGCGCCGGGCGATCTTTCACGGCGGCGTACCGGAATCCGGGAATCGTCGCCGCGCCAGCCTCGCGGATGCGTCGCGGCGGTCCGGATTTCGATTTTCTCGTCGCGGCAACGGCGCGTCTGCGCGATCGACGCGCACATCCCCATGCGCGGCTCGGGTGGTCCGACCGGTTTCGTCCGCGGCCGCGCGGATCGGGTCCTCCGACAACCTGCATCCGCCTTCCGGCGCGGGGGACTACCCCACTCCCGGGCATGGTCATGCGCTAAGATGGCGCGCATGAAAGTGTGCATCGTGTCCGACAGCCACGACCGCGCCGGCCCGCTGGCCGCAGCGGTCGGAGCCGGCAAGGCCGCCGGTGCCAGCGTCGTGATCCATTGCGGCGACGTGATCGGCACCCAGACGCTGCGCGAAGCGCTGTCGTTCGGCCTGCCGATGCACGTGATCCACGGCAACAACCTGGGCGACCCGGTGTCGCTCGCGCGCTGGGCGCGCGACAGCGGCGGGCAGCTCCACTACCACGGTGCCGACGCGCGGCTCGAACTCGCCGGACGGCGGGTGTTCGTCGTCCACTACCCCGAATACGGGCACGCCTTCGCCTGCACCGGCGACTGGGACGTGGTGTTCTGCGGCCACTCGCACGCGGCAGCCGTCGAAGAGGTCGCCAACGTCCGCGGCGGCCGCACCTGGCTCGTGAACCCCGGGACCGTGGCCGGGCTCGCCGCGCCGGCGACCTGGGCGCTCGGCGACCTGGCCACTTCGCGGTTCGAGGTCGTTTCGATGAGCGCCTGACCGATTTCGAGTGCGCGCGGCGCCGCGCGCCCCTAGAATACGAACGCGGTCCAAGGGAGGGACACGATGTTCTCGCAGAATCCATTCGCACAGCTCGCGATCGCGCCGGCGATCATGCAGGCCTACGTCGTCGTCATGTTCCTGCTGGTGGTCGCGGGCACGCTGTTCGACGTCTGGCACAAGGGCAGCGCCCGCTACTTCTTCGACAACTGGCGCCGCGCCCGCGGCAAGGGGACGCCGGTCGGCGGCGGCGAGATGGTGTCGATCGCCGTGAAGACCGGCGTCGTGGACGTGCTCGCGTCCGGCGAGTTCTGCAACCCGCGCCGCCGGATCGCCCACCTGCTCGGCATGTACGGGTTCGTGATCTACGCGGTCGCGACCGCGGTGCTGGTCTTCTGCTACCCGACGGCAGCGACACCCGCACCCGCGTGGTGGCCGCAGCTGTGGTGGCTCGGCGCGCTGATGGTCTGCGTCGGCGGCTACTGGTTCTGGTTCTTCATCCGCGTCGACGTGCTCGCCGAGGGCCACTCGCCGTTCCGCCTGGTGCGGGCGGATCTCTTCGTCGTCTCGCTCGTCGTGAGCGCGACGCTCGGCCTCGCCTGGGCCTACCTGCAGGCGCGGGGCAGCGGCGCCGCGATGGCGGTGTTCGCCGCGTACATCCTCGCCACCACGGTGCTCTTCGCCGGCGTGCCGTGGTCGAAGTTCGCCCATATGTTCTTCAAGCCGGCCGCGGCGTTCGACAAGCGGATGTCGGTGGCGAGCGGCATCGCCGAGAACCTGCCCACGCTCAACCGGGACGATCCGGAGCAGAGAAAACGGCACTCGATGGAGCTCCTGAAGGACGCTCCGATGGACATGGGGCTCGGCATCAAGCGCGAGGCCCCGCGCCACTACTAGGGAACGCCGGACCGCCCCTCGGAGGGTGGACGCCGCAACGCGGCGGCCTCGGGGGGCACAACCGGGAAGAATCGCACAGCAAGCTCATCGCCAGCCGCTTCAAGGAGCCGATTCATGCCTACCTTCGTCTACATGACGAGATGCGACGGATGCGGACACTGCGTCGACATCTGTCCGTCGGACATCATGCACATCGACGAGACCTACCGTCGCGCCTACAACATCGAGCCGAACATGTGCTGGGAGTGCTTCTCCTGCGTGAAGGCCTGTCCGCAGCATGCGATCGACGTGCGCGGATATGCCGATTTCGCGCCCCTCGGCCACAGCGTTCGCGTCGATCGCGACGAACGCAAGGGCACGATCGCGTGGAAGATCAAGTTCCGGGACGGCACGGAGAAGAGCTTCCTGTCGCCCATCACGACCAAGCCCTGGGGGACGGCGATCCCCAGGCTCGCCGATGTTCCGGCCCCCAGCAAGGAAATGCGCGACAGCCAGCTCCTGTACAACGAGCCGAAGTACATCCGTCTCGACGACGGCGGCCTGCGCACGCTGAAGGAGGCCGGCCTCACGCTGAAGAAAGGGGTGTACTACTAATGGCCTACAAGACGATCGTCGAAGACGGGATCGACATCCTGGTCGTGGGTGCCGGCCTGGGCGGCACCGGTGCCGCGTGGGAGGCGAGGTTCTGGGGCAAGGACAAGAAGATCGTCATTGCCGAGAAGGCCAACATCGACCGGTCCGGTGCGGTCGCCCAGGGGCTGTACGCCATCAACTGCTACATGGGCACCCGCTGGGGCGAGAACAATCCCGAAGACCACGTCCGCTACGCCCGCATCGACCTGATGGGTCTGGTGCGCGAGGACCTGCTGTTCGACATGGCCCGTCACGTCGACTCCACCGTGCACCAGTTCGAGGAGTGGGGCCTGCCCATCATGAAGAACCCGAAGACCGGGCGCTACCTTCGTGAAGGGCGTTGGCAGATCATGATCCACGGCGAATCGTACAAGCCCATCGTCGCCGAGGCTGCCAAGAAGTCCGCGGACCAGGTGTACAACCGCATCTGCGTCACCCACCTCCTGATGGACGAAAGCAAGCCGAACCGGGTCGCCGGGGCCGTCGGCTTCAACGTGCGCACGGGGAACTATCACGTCTTCAAGTCGAAGACCGTGATCTGCGGCGCGGGCGGCGCCTCGAACATCTTCAAGCCGCGCTCGACCGGGGAAGGCGCCGGCCGCACCTGGTATGCGCCTTGGTCGTCGGCATCCGCGTACGGACTCATGATCGACGCCGGCGCCAAGATGACGCAGATGGAGAATCGCATCGTGCTGGCGCGATTCAAGGACGGGTACGGTCCGGTGGGCGCCTACTTCCTCCATCTCAAGACGTACACGCAGAACGCGCTTGGCGAGGAGTACGAGTCGAAGTGGTGGCCGGAGCTCCAGGAGATGGTCGGCAAGGCGTACCTCGATCCGGAAGCTTCGCACCTGACGCATCGACCGATCCCGACCTGCCTGCGCAACCATGCGATCCATCGCGAGTTGAGCGCCGGGCGCGGTCCCATCCACATGGTGACGATGCACGCTTTCCAGGATCCGCACCTGGAAGAGGTCGGCTGGGAGAACTTCCTCGGCATGACCGTGGGCCAGGCCGTCCTCTGGGCCGCGACCGACGTGGATCCCAGGAACGAGAACCCCGAGTTGACGACGTCCGAGCCCTACGTGATGGGTTCGCACGCGACGTGCTCGGGCGCCTGGTGCTCGGGTCCCGAGGACGTTTCGCCGCCCGAGTACTTCTGGGGCTACAACCGCATGACGACCATCGAGGGCCTCTTCGGCGCCGGAGACGCGGTCGGCGGCACGCCGCACGCATTCTCGTCCGGCTCGTTCACCGAAGGTCGCCTCGCCGCGAAGGCGGCGTGCAAGTACATCGACGACGGCAAGGCACAGGGCATCGTCGTCTCCGACACGCAGATCGAGGGTCGCCGGAAGGAGATCTACAAGCCGCTCGAGCACTACAGGACCTATCGCAACGCGGTGGTGGCGGGCAGCGTCAATCCGCACTACATCAATCCGCAGCAGGGCCTGGACCGCCTGCAGAAGCTGATGGACGAGTACTGCGGCGGCTACACCGTCGGCTACATGACCAACGAGAAGCTCCTGAACATCTGCCTCAAGAAGCTCGCGATCATGGAGGAAGACCTGCAGAACGTGGCGGCCAAGGACCTTCACGAGCTGCTGCGCGCGTGGGAGCTGAAGCACCGCCACCGTGCCGCCGAATGCGTCACGCATCACACGCTGTTCCGCAAGGAGACGCGGTGGCCGGGCTACTACTACCGCGGCGACGCCATGCGGGTGGACGACGACAACTGGCACGTGCTGACCGTCTCGCGCCGCGATCCGAAAACCGGCGAGTACGAAATGGAGAAGGCGCCTTGCTATCACCTGATCGAGGAAGGGAAGTAGGTGCCCAAGAGCCCTGGCGCGGGGCGGAATCGGGCAGCGTGAACATCGTCGACAGCAGCGACGAGGAGATACGCAGGGTGGCCGATCCCCTGTGGCGTGAGCTGCTCAAGGCCTCCAACGAGGGCAACTACGGGGAGTTCGTGCGGAAGTTTGCAAGGTCGCTGGCGCTTGCGATGAACCAGGTCGTCGTGAACCACCAGTTCGCGAACAGCGAACTGGCGAGGAACCTGGCCGACGACGCGGACCATCTCGGCATCATTCGCCGCGGCGAGCACGTGACGGTCCTCTACCGGCAGCGAAGCACGAAGAAGGCGGGTGAATGGGTCGGCAGGCTGGTCCTGGGCTACGAGGACGGCGAGGTCAGGATCTTTGCGGCGTCCATCTTCTGAAAGAGCGGCGGCATGAGCGAGACGATCCGCGACGGCAAGTACGTCGAGCTCACCTACAAGGTGACCGACCGCAAGTCCGGGCACGTTCTCACCTGCGTCGAGTTCCCGCTGGGCTATGTGCACGGACACAACGAGATCCTGGCGCCGGCGGTCCACCGGGAGCTCGAAGGCAAGCGCGCCGGCGACGTCACGGAAGTGCCCATCGACGGCAATCGCATCTTCGGGGCGAGGGACGAGTCGCTGGTGTTCACCGATCGCATCGAGAACGTGCCGGAGGAGTACCGCCGGGTCGGGACCTCGATCCTGATGGAGAGCGACACGGGCCGCATGCGCAGCTTCATCGTCACCCGGATGGATGGCGAGACGCTGACCGTCGACGGCAACAATCCGCTTTGCGGCCGGGAAGTGCTCTTCACGCTGGAGATCGTGACGGTGCGCGACGCGACCGGCGACGAGGTCAGGGCCGGTGGAGCGCCCGCCATTGCGCCGGACATCGATCCTTCGACGATGAGACCGGTGTGACCGGTGCCGGGAGACCCGGTTGTTTCCATTCTGCAAACTGAGTCCGATGACGAGGAGTTGACCCATGAGTGAACAGAAACCGGTCACCAAGGTGCCCGACGGCGTGACGCGCTTCTATACGACGAAACAGATGGCGCCGAACGCAAAGGGATTCGTCGGCTACGAGACCGTCTGGAAGCCGCTGCAGAAGGAAGTCGCGTACAAGACGCCGAAGACGCCGTAGACCGGAAGTCCGTCTCGCGCTGCAGCCGGGCGACCGTGGTCGCCGTCGACGGCATTGATGCGCGCGTCCTGCTGCTGCGGGGCCAGCGGGTCACCATCGATGCCGGTCTCGCCGCGCTCGACGAGCCGCGCGACCTCGTCTGCCGCGCTCGAAGACGTGCTCGGGGACACGCTCGGCGGCGGCGCGCTACGGGACATCCGATCCTGGAGCGACCGCGCGCGGTCCCGCGACGATATTTCGACAGGCGAGATCCGCACGACGACTTCGGGATCCCCGAAGTCGACTCCCCACCCACACGTGACGCGCCTCTTGGCAGCAACCGTCGACCGCGAAGCGACCGGAGCGGCGCTCGCGAGCCCATTCCGCTAGACTGGCGGAGTCCCCCCTGCGCCGTGCTCCCGGGATGCCGCCTCGCCACATGGCTGCCGCCGTCCGAACCCTCTGCGGGGCGATCCTGTTCGCCGCACTCGCCGCCGAGGCTCGGTCGTCGCCGGTCGCGCGAGGCGCCGAAGACTTCGGAAGACTCGCGCTGTCCGGAGCCTTCGAGGCGTCGACCGATCGTGACGGCTCGCGCCGTTTCGAACTGCGCGGCGCCGGAATGTCGACGTCGATCCAGGACGGCGGCATCGTCCATCGGTTGACCACCGCCACCGGCTGCGCCGAGCAGGGCGAAGTCGCCGAGCGCTACCCCGGCGGCGTGGTCCGGCCCGTTGCTGACGCCGGTCGCGTCGTGCGAGTGAGCCGCTTCGTCGGTCCCGATCCGGCGGCGTGGCGCAGCAGCACCGGGTTCGAGGCCATCGACCTGGGCGAGGTCTGGCAGGGCATTCGCGTCGTCGTCGAGTCGCGTGCGCGCGGACACGAGCGGACCTTCGTCGTGTCGCCCGGTGCGCGGCCCGAGCGCATCCGCATGGCGTTCGACGGGGCGGACTCGCTCGACCTTCGACCGGATGGCACGGTCGCCATCGACAAGTGCGGGCAGTCGCTCCGGCTCAGCGCTCCGGTCGCCTGGCAGGTCGTCGAAGGCAGGCGCGTCGAGGTCGACGTGAGCCACCGGGTGAGCGGACGGCAGGTTTCGTTTCGCGTCGGGCGCTACGACACGCGATACGCGCTGTGGATCGACCCGATCCTGGTGGGGACCTACTTCTCCTCCGCCACCGGGTCGGCGGAGATCATGGACCTCAAGGTGGGTCCGGACGGCAGCTTCTACGTGCTCTACGCGATGCCGAACGGACCGCCGGCCTTCGATCGGACGCCCACGTTGTCGATGCACGGCGGCGAGCCGACGACGATCGCCCGCGTCAGCGCCGACCTGACGCGCGTCCTCGCCCTCGCACAGATTGGCAGTCTCGAGACCTACGACCCGCACAACGGAACGCATGAGGTGTTCCACGCGAGCAAGCTCCTCGTCGCGAACGCGTCGCTCTATGTTGGCGGAACCTGCCTGTCCGCCACGTTTCCGACGCCCGGCGGAGCGCAAACCGAGCCCTACAGGAACGCGCGGGGCTTCTATTTCTACGACGGCTGCATCGCACGCCTGTCGCTCGGGCTCGACGCGCTCCTCTCCGGGAGCTACCTGAGCGGCGGGAACGAAGACCGCGTGCGGGCGCTCGCCGCGGGTCCGGACGGAAGCATCTACGTGGGCGGGCACACCAACTCGGCCGACTTGCCGAGCGTCGAAGGCAGCGCGGCGCCGGTTCCGCTCGGCGTCTTCACCACCGGCTTCGTGACGCGGTTCTCGGCCGACCTGGGCCGCATCGATCGATCGGCGTACACAGGCGGTTTCGGAGACACGAGCGTCGACCTGCTCGCGATCGACGCCGCCGGACGGGTGTTCGCAGCCGGAACGACGACGGCGCTCACCGACGCGACCGCCGCCGGCGGGGCACAGCCGCACAGCGGCTCGCCCCCCCACCGAGGCGGCATGCCGGGCGCGGACACGCCCGACGCGTACGTGACGCGCTTCGAACCGACGCTCACCGGGGCGGCGCGCTCGACCTTCATCGGGGGCACGCTGGAGGACACCGCGGCGGCGTTGGCGCTCGCGCCGGACGGCAGCGTCTACGTCGCCGGCAATTCGCTCTCCGAGTCGCTGCCCTCGACCGAAGGCAGCGTGCAGCCGTTCGCGTCGAAATTCCTCAGGCACGCGTTCGTCAGCCGGCTCAGCAACGACCTGTCCCGTTTCATTCGCAACACGCACCTGGGCGCGCTGCGGGGATTCGGCGCGTCGGACCTCGTGATCGAGCCGGAGGGCACGCTGCTCGTCGCCGGCGCAGGCGCATTCCACGAGGATTTTCCGCCGCTGCCGCCGGCCGCCAGCGAATACGACCTGCCGGCCGACAATCTGGTGCGCCTGAGCGCCGACCTGGCGGGCTTCGTCAAGGTGGCCGAGGTCGGCCTCGCCTACGCTCCCCGCATCGCCCTCGACAACCGGGGCGCGGTGTTCATCTACGGCGAGCTGCGCCGCGATGCGATGGTGCCGCAGACGACCGGCACGGTGGGGCCGGTGAACCTCGGTCCGCCCGCGGCGTCGTCATCGTCATCGTTCGTCGTGCGCGCCACGCTGGATCTCGAGGGCATGGGCGGGCCGGGCGGGCCCATCGGCGAGGTACTCCCCGGCACGAACGTCTATTTCGGGGCCGTCAAGGGCGGCGCCTGGTCGCCGACGGCGTACGTCGAGGTGCACAACGCCGGCAACGCGCCTCTGGTGGTCTCTTCAATCTACGTAGAACCCGTGGATCCGACATTCGCGTCGGCCGAAGTCTCGGGAGGCACCTGCGTCGTCGGCGCGTTGCTCCCGCCCGGTGCGATGTGCACGATCGGCCTGCGTATCCTGGCGAACAGCAAACTTGCCCCGGGACGCGTCGTGATCTGCCACACCGGCGCACTCGATTGCACGCATCTCAGATCCAGGCTGGCCGGGCTGCTCCCATCGCCTTACGCGCTCCGTCCCACCGCGATCGAGTACTACCACGCCGCCTACGACCACTACTTCGTCACGGCCGACCCCGCCGAAATCGCCGCGCTGGACGACGGGACGTTCCCCGGATGGCGGAGGACCGGAGGCGGATTCCAGGCCAGCGTCGACGACCTCGGCGCTCCGCCAGTGGTTGCCCCGGTCTGCCGCTACTACATTCCGATGGAGACGACGAGTTCCCATTTCTACAGCGCGGATGCGGTCGAGTGCGCGTTGCTGCCGAGCCTCTATCCCTGGTTCGTGCTCGAGTCGACCTCCGCGATGCACGTCTTCCTTCCGGCGGACGACGGCACCTGCCTGCTCGGTGTCCCGGTCTTCCGTTTCTGGAACGCCCGCCACGACACCAACCACCGGCTGACCACCGATCCGGCCGTCCGCGACCACATGTTGCGCCGCGGATGGGTGGCCGAGGGAGTGCCGCCATCGCAGGCGGCCATGTGCGTCTGGCCGCATTGACGTCGCATCGTCCATCACAACGCGCGATCCCGGTAGCGGTCCCGCCGGTGGCGTCGAAGGCGGTGAACCGGCGGACCTCCGGGCTCGCCAGCGCCCCGTCCACACTCCCGCGAATTGCCGTTGCGGTGTGCGCCTCCCGGACCTTGTTCTTGTCGAAGCTTCGCGTCGCGGTCGTGCCGCCAACCGGGGCGTAGCGATGGAGCGGCGGCACCGTTGCGAACGGTGTCGTGGACTCCGAGCCGGGGCGCTCGCGCCGGTGGGCGAAAAGGCGAGTCTGACCCCGCATTCCTGAAGACCACGCGGCCCCCGCCCGGCCGGGGCCGCGCCGATCGGGACAGGCGCCGCGTCCGCCCGGGTCGGCGCCCGGAATCTTGGTAGCATGACGGCCCGACGAACCGACAGGCGGCACTCGTCCATGCGACCCTCGGGAAAGATTCCGGCGGCGGTGCGCCGCGCCGCTGCCCTCGTCATCGCCGGCGCCGTGCTCGCCGGGTGCGCAACGCGGCCGGTCAACCCGCCGATCGGGCACGTCGACCCGGACAAGACCCATCGCGTCCAGCGACCGGCCTCGGTCCTCGAGGACGACGCCACGCTGGTCATCCTCGCCTTCTCCGGGGGCGGAACCCGGGCGGCCGCGTTCTCCTACGGCGTGCTCGAGACGCTGCGCGACATGCAGAGCACCACCAGGAGCGGACGCCGCGTGCGCGTCCTCGACACCGTCGACGTGATCACCGGCATCTCCGGGGGCAGCTTCACCGCCCTGGCCTTCGGCCTCTACGGGGACAAGCTGTTCGACACCTACGAGCAGGCGTTCCTCAAGCGCAACGTGCAAGGCGAACTCATCGCGCGCGCGTTGAGTCCGGCCAACTGGGCGGCACTGGGTTCGGTCGGCTGGGGACGCTCGGAACTCGCGGCCGACTTCTACGACGAGATCCTGTTCAAGAACGCCACCTACCGCGACCTGCGTCGCGACGGGCCGCGCATCCTGGTGAGCGCCACCGACCTCACCGACGGCACGCGCATCATCTTCAACCAGGAGAACTTCGACATCCTGTGCACCGAGCTGGCGCCCATGCGCCTGTCGCGCGCAGCGGCCGCGTCGTCCGCCGTTCCGGTGGTCCTGTCGTCGATCACGATCGACAACTACGGCGGCACCTGCGGCTACCAGCCGCCGCCCTGGACCGGGATGTTCCTGAACGAGCCCAACCCGCCGCGGCCGGCCGCGCGCACGGTGAAGCGGCTGCAGGAGCTGCAGGCGTTCGCCGACCGCAAGGAGCGCCCGTTCCTCCACCTCGTCGACGGCGGCGTCTCCGACAACGTCGGCATGCGCGGCGTGCTCGACGTGATGTCCACCTTCGAGGCGCTGCACGGCGCCGGCGAGAAGACGCCCTACGACAACGTGCGCAACATCTTCGTGTTCGTGGTCAACTCGCTCGCCGTCGCCCCCAACGACTGGAGCAGGCACGAGGACTCGCCCGGCCTCTTCGACGTGCTCATGAAGGCCACCGGCACGCCGATCGACACCTACTCGTACGATACGGTGGAGACGCTGAAGGACATCCAGGCGCGCTGGGCCTCGCTGCGCGAGATCCGCAGCGTGATCGCGCCGCATCCGGACCTCGCCGCGAAGCTCCCGTCCGTGATGCGCGCGCCGGACATCAATATCCGCGTGATCGACGTGTCGTTCGCCGCGGTGCCCGACGAGAAGGAGCGCGCCTTCCTCAACACGCTCCCCACGTCGTTCGTGCTGAGCGACGAGGCGGTGGACCGCCTGCGCGTCGCCGCGAAGGACGCCATCCTCGCTTCACCCGAGGTCAGGCGCCTGATCGCGAACGACGCACTGCGGATGGTCGGTCCGGGACCGCGCGTCGGCGCAGCGGGCGCCGGCGCCCGGAAGTAGCACGCGCGAAACGGCCCGCCGCGCCGGGGACGCGCGGCGTGCACCGTGACGATCCCCGTGCGACGATGCACGGAGTTGCACCGCCGATGCGCCGGTCGTGGCGGCTGTCCCCTCCGGGCGCGTTTCGGCAGGTCGATGAGTCGGAGCCAGGGGAGGCAGGATGTCGACGACCGTTCCGCCCGCGATCGCGGGCCGCAGACTCAACGTCGGACTCGCGGCAGCCGTACTCGTGCTGGCGGTGGTCCTCGGCTTGCCGCAGCCCGAAGGGTTGCCGGTCGCCGGCCAGCGCATGCTCGCCGTGTTCTGCTTCGCGGTCGTGGTCTGGATCACCGAGGCCCTCGACTACGCGGTCAGTGCGATCGTGATCGGCGCGCTCATCGCGGTCCTGCTCGGCGTCTCTCCGGATGTCGCGAAGCCCGACGCCGTGATGGGTACGGTGCGCGGGCTCGGCACGGCCGCGAGCGGATTCTCGAACTCCGCGCTCATTCTCGTGGCGGCGGCGCTTTTCCTCGCCGCGGCGATGACCATCACCGGCCTCGATCGGCGCATCGCGCTGGTCGTGCTCGCCCGCATCGGCAGCCGGTCGAGTCACGCCGTCATCGGCAGCATCGTCGTCGCGACGATGCTCGCGTTCATCGTGCCCAGCGCGACGGCACGCGCGGCCGCGATCATTCCGATCATGCTGGGCATCATCGCCGCCTTCGGCGCCGGCAAGCAGAGCCGCTTCGCCGCGCTCCTGATGATCACCACGGTGCAGGCAGTGAGCATCTGGAACGTGGGCATCAAGACCGCCGCGGCGCAGAACATGGTGGCGATCGGCTTCCTGCAGCGTGAACTCGGCAGCGACATCACCTGGCTCGAATGGTTCGTCGCCGCCGCGCCTTTCTCGGTCGCGATGTCGATCGGGCTCTACTTCGTGATGACGCGGATGCTGCCGCCGGAGAGCGAGGAGATCCCCGGCGGCAAGGCGTCGGTGGCGGCGGCCCTGCGCGAGATGGGTCCGATGACCGGCGTCGAGAAGCGCCTCCTCCTCGTGTCGCTCACGCTGCTCGCGGTCTGGGCGACCGAAGGCGTGCTGCACCGCATCGACAGTTCGACCGCGACGGTGATCGCGATCGCCTTGCTGTTCCTCCCCCGCGTCGGCGTGATGGACTGGAAGCGGGCGAACCCGCAGATTCCCTGGGGCACGATCGTCCTCTTCGGCGTGGGCATCAGCCTCGGGACGGCGCTGTTGCAGACGCAGGCCGCCGCCTGGCTCGCGGGACTGGCCGTCAGGACGTTCGGGCTCTCGCACCTGTCTGCGTTCGCGATCCTCGCCGCGATGGGATTGTTCCTGATCGTCGTCCACCTGGGCTTCGCCAGCGCGACGGCGCTCGCATCGTCGATGATTCCGATCATCATCGCGCTGCTGCAGCACGTCGAGACCCCGGGCATCAACGTCGTGGGCATGACGATGCTGCTCCAGTTCGTCGTGAGCTTCGGCTTCATCCTGCCGGTGAACTCGCCGCAGGGCATGGTGGCCTACGGCACCGGCACGTTCCTCACCCGCGATTTCATCCGCACCGGGATCGTGCTCACGGTCCTCGCCTACGCGCTGACGCTCGCGTTCGGCGCCACCTACTGGCGCTGGCTCGGCTACGCCTGAGCCGCGGGGCCGGCCTCGACGCCGCCCGCGCGCCGCTCAGGCCCGCGCGAATGCGCGATCGATCTCCGCGCGCAGCGCGGCGAAGTCGCGCACGACCGGGAACTGCGGGAACTCGCGAGCCACGTTTTCGGGCGGGTGGAACAGGATGCCGGCGTGCGCCTCGCCCAACATTGCGGTGTCGTTGTAGCTGTCACCTGCGGCGACCACGCGGAAGTTCAGCTCCTTGAGCCGCTTCACCGCCGCGCGCTTCTGGTCGGGCATCCTCAGCCGGTAGTCGGCGATCATGCCGGCGGCGTCGACGACGAGCGAGTGGCAGAAGAGCGTCGGCAACCCGAGCGCGCGCATCAGCGGCTGCGCGAACTCGTAGAACGTGTCGGACAGGATGATCGCCTGATAGTCGGCACGGAGCGCATCGAGAAACGCGCGCGCGCCTTCCACCGGACCCATCTCGGCGATCACCCGCTGGATCGCCGGCAGGCCGAGGCCCTGCTCGCGGAGGATCGCGAGGCGCCCGCGCATCAGCTTGTCGTAGTCGGGCTCGTCACGGGTCGTGCGCGAGAGTTCCGGGATGCCGGCGCGGCGGGAGAATTCGATCCAGATCTCCGGGACGAGGACGCCCTCGAGGTCGAGGCAGACGATGCGCATGGAACGGACCGTGGTATGCGGGTGCGGGGGCGGGGAACGTGCGGGGGATCGCCGGCGGAGGCGTCGAAGGCCCGCCGCGCGGGCGGCGGGCTTCGCATTCTAGTCGATGGCCGCAGGGGACGGCCGCCCTCCCTTGCCGCGCGCGGCGAAGCTCAGCGCGCCGAGTGGCCGGTGAGCTTCACTTCCACCTTCTCGTCGAGCCCGGCGTAGTACTCGCGCAGCACCGCCAGCACCTCGGGCCGGCTGAACTCCGCGGGAACCTCCGAGCCCTCCGACAGCCACTTGCGCAGCTTCGTCCCCGAGACGAGGAGCCGGTCGGCGTCGCCGTGCGGGCAGGTTCGGGCGGACGCCATCCCGCCGCAGCGGTAGCACCAGAACGTCCAGTCGATCTTCAGCGCCTGGGTCTGGAGGGCGCCTTTCGGTATCTCGTCGAAGATCCGGTGCGCATCGAACGGGCCGTAGTAACTCCCCACGCCCGCATGATCGCGGCCGACCACGAGGTGCGAGCAGCCGTAGTTCTGGCGGAACAGCGCGTGCAGCAGCGCTTCGCGCGGGCCGGCGTAGCGCATGTCGAGCGGGTAGCCCGCGTGGAAGACGGTGTCGCGGCGGAAATAGCCGTCCAGCAGGACACCGATGGCCGTCGCGCGCACCTCGGCCGGGATGTCGCCCGGCTTCAGGTTGCCGAGCAGCGAGTGGATCAGCACACCGTCGCAGGTCTCGATCGCGACCTTGGCGAGGTACTCGTGCGAGCGGTGCATCGGATTGCGCGTCTGGAACGCGGCCACCTTCGACCAGCCGAGCTTCGCGAACGCGGCGCGCGTCTCGGCCGGAGTCCTGAAGAGTTCGCCGTAGCGCGCCCCGAAGCCGCCGTCGGAGAGCACCCTGACCGGACCGGCGAGATTCACCTCCCCCTGCTCCATCACCATCTTCACGCCAGGGTGCTCGAGGTCGGTGGTGCGGAACACCGACTGGCACTCGTGCGCCTTGTCGATCGCGTACTTCTCGTCGACGCGCATCGTCGCGAGGACCGAGCCGTCGTCGGGATCGACGAGCGCGATCTCCGCTCCGGCCCCGATCGCGTCGGCGGCGGCCCTGGCGGACGAGAGCGTGATCGGGATCGGCCAGAAGAGGCCGCTCGCCGTGCGCATCGCGTCGCACACGCCCTTCCAGTCGCGCTGCGACATGAAGCCGTCGAGCGGCGTGAAGCCGCCGATGCCCAGCATGATGAGGTCGCCGCGCTCGCGCGAGGTCACGCGAAGCGCCGGAAGCGTTCGGGCGCGCGCTCGCTCGGCGGCGAGCGCCTCGCCTTCGAGAAGCAGCGGCTTCAGGTTCCCGCCTCCGTGCGGGCTCACGAGTCCTGGCATGGTCGCATCCCTGTCGTCGCGGCGCCGCGACCTCGCGGCACCTTCGGGCTCCGCCATTCTGCGCACGCGATCGGGCCGCCGCAAGGCGCGATTCTCGAATGCCGGATCGCGGCGGTGCGCCACTGGTCGGACCGCGGATCCGAACGATCGCACGGCCGCGGCGGACGACGCCGCGGCTTCGTCAACTCAACCCGGTCACCGGAACCGCCGCTCCGTGGACGGCGCGCGCCGCTCCCGAGCCCAGGAACGCGATGACCGAGGCCAGGTCGTGGGGCGCGACCCAGCGCGCCGGATCGGCATCGGGCATCGCGGCGCGGTTCTCGGGTGTGTCGATGACGGTCGGCAGCACGCAGTTGACGTTGATGCCCTTCCCGCGCAGTTCCGCCGCCATCGACTCGGTGAGCCGGATCACCGCGCTCTTCGACGCGGCGTACGCGCCCATGCCGGCGGTGCCCCGCTGCGCTGCGAACGCGCCGACGTTGACGATCCGCCCCGAGCCGGCGGCGAGCATCCGCGGCACCACGGCCCGCGCCGCGTGCAGCAGCGTGCGGACGTTCAGATCGAACAGGGCGGCCCAATCGCTGTCGGCGGTGGCGTGCACCGGCGGACCCATCCGGAATCCGCCGGCGAGGTTGCACAGCACGTCGATGCGCCCGAAACGGGCGACCGCGGCGGCCGCCGCTGCCTCCGCCTGCGACGGGTCGAGCAGGTCCGCGGCCACGAGCATCCGGCGCGGGTCCCCGCCGGGAAACGTGGCGTCGAGCTGAGTGCCATTCCTCGCGAGCAGCACGAGATTGGCGCCGCGCGCGGCGAATGCGGTAGACACGGCGCGACCGAGGTTGCCGCTCGCGCCGGTGATCATCACGGTCTCGACAGTCATCGTGGATGCCTCTCCCTGTGGTGCGCGCGCGGCCACCGATCCGCCCGGGGCCGGGATCGCTTTCCCCCGGGCCGGCGACCCGGATCCTCGTGGTCCGGACCGACGGCCGCTGGCGCATATTAGGGTTTGCTGATAAGGTCGCTCCGGCAGGGACTTCGCGGCCGGCGCATCGCCGCCGGCTGCCGCCCGTCAGTTCCCCGGGAGCAAGCATGGACTTCGACAAGGACGTCGACGCGCGCGGACTCAATTGCCCGCTGCCCATCCTGCGCGCCAAGAAGGCGCTCAACGACATGACGAGCGGGCAGGTGCTTCGCATCGTCGCCACCGATCCGGGATCGGTCAAGGACTTCGAGGCGTTCGCGCGGCAGACCGGCAACCCGCTGCTGTCGCAGTCGGCCGAGCGCACCGAGTACACGTTCTTCCTCAAGAAGAAGTGATGCGCCGTGCCCGCGCGCGCGCAGGGCGGCCGGGCTGACGGCGGCGAAGCGGCCTCTGCGGGGCGCTTCGCCTCCCGCCGCGCAGTCTTCGTCGGCCACGACATCTACCGGCAGGCAGCCTACGGCCGCCTGCATCCGCTCGCCATCCCGCGGGTCGAGTCGGTGATCGACCTCTGCCGCGCGCTCGACTGGTTCGGCCCCGCTGACTACGTGGAGAGTCCGCGCGCGAGCGAATCGCAGCTCGTCGCGTTCCACGATCCCGAGTACGTGGCCGCGCTGCGCGCGGCGAGCGCGTCGGGCTCGGTCGACGCGGCCACGCGGACCCGGTTCGGCATCGGGACGATGGAGAATCCGATCTTCCCCGGCCTGTTCGAGCGCGCATCGACCGCGGTGGGCGGGTCGATCCGCGCGGCGGAACTCGCACTCTCCGGCAAGGTGGCGTTCAACCCCGCCGGGGGCACCCACCACGGCCGGCGCGCACGCGCGGCCGGCTTCTGCTACTTCAACGATCCGGTGTTCGCCGTCCGCACGCTCACCGACGGCGGAGCCGCGCCGGTGCTCTACGTCGACCTCGACGCGCACCACGGCGACGGTGTCGAGGAGGCATTCGCCTCGGACCCGCGCGTGCACACGCTGTCGATCCACGAAGCCGGACGCTGGCCGCACAGCGGCGAGGTCGACGACCTGGGCGGCGGCCGCGCGGTCAACCTGCCGGTCCCGCAGGGCTTCCACGACGCCGAACTCGACTTCCTGCTGGACGAGGTCGTGCTTCCGCTCGCCGAACGGATCGCGCCGGAGGCGGTGGTGATCACCTGCGGAGCCGACGCGCTCGCCGGCGACCCGCTCACCCGCATGGCGCTCTCCAACGCTGCCCTGTGGGATGCGATCGAGCGCGTCGTCGCCACGGCACGGCACGCCGTGGTGCTCGGCGGCGGCGGCTACAACCCGTGGACGCTCGCGCGCTACTGGAGCGGCATCTGGGCGCGGCTCTCGGGCCGCACCGTGCCGTCGAAGCTCGACCACGCGGCGTCCGCCGTCCTGCGCAGGCTCTCCTGCGACCTGATCGACGACGAGGACGTCGATCCGGCATGGCTCGACACGCTCGCCGACGCGCGCACCCGCGAGCCGGTGCGCGCCGGGGTGGTCGCGCTGCGCGACCGCGTGATGCCGCGGCTTCGCGTTGCCGCCTGAGTTCCCCATGGACACGCCATCGCGGACCAACTGGTACGAGCGCCTCCGCGGACTGGAGGACCTCGAGGACGCGCCGCTCGACGCCGGGTTCCTCGCCGAGTGCGAGCGCGCGGCGGAGCGGGTGGACGGCCGGCCGATCCGCTTCTCGACTCCGACGTTCAAGTCGTATTCGAGCTGCGACATGGAGGGCTGCGGCCAGAACGCCTTTCCCGCGTTCTCGGTGACCGCGGGCGGCTGCGCGCTCGACTGCGACCACTGCCAGGCGAAGATCCTCGAGCCGATGATCCCGGCCACCTCGCCGGAGATGCTCGAGCGCAAGGTGCGCGACCTGATCGCCGCGCAGGACCTGCAGGGCTTCCTGCTCTCCGGCGGGTCGAACCGGAAGAACGAGATTCCCTACGAGCGCTACTACCCGGCGATCGAGCGGCTGAAGCGCGACCATCCGCACCTCAAGGTGGCGATCCACTCGGCGCTCACCGACGTTCGTCGCGCGAAGGGCATGGAAGCCGCAGGCGTGGACACGGCGATGATGGACGTGATCGGCGCAGCCGAGACGATCCGCGAGGTCTACCACCTCGACCGGCCGGTCGAGGACTTCGAAGCGACGCTCGCCGCGCTTTGCGGCACGACGATGGAGGTCGTGCCGCACATCGTGATCGGGCTGCACTACGGCCGCATCCTGGGCGAGGCGAACGCGCTCGACATCGTCTCGCGTCACCGCGTCCACTCGCTGGTGCTGGTGGTGGTGATGCCGTTCTACGCCAAGCCCGGCACCTTCGCCACGCCCGCGACGGCGGACGTCGGCCGCGTGTTTCTCGAAGCGCGCGCGCGCATCGCCGACCGCGAGGTGCTGCTGGGCTGCGCGCGACCGCCGGGGATGCACCGCCGCGTCACCGACGCCTACGCGGTCGCGGCGGGCCTCGACGGCATCGCCTTCCCGGCCGACGGCACGCTGGCCGTCGCGCAGATGCTCGGGCGTCCGGCGGCGCAGGAGCACGCCTGCTGCTCGATCAAGACCGGCCGCACGATCGAACTCGGCCGGCGCATTCCGATCGTGGCGGTGCCGTGAGCGCGAGCCTCCGCTCCGGGCGCAAACGGGTGCCGCGTCACGCGGTGCCGGGGATCGCGCCGTGACCTCCGCCATCGAGCACGCGGACGTGCTGGTACTGGGACTCGGTCCCGCAGGCGCGTGCGCGGCCGCGGCCGCAGCGCGCGCCGGCGCCCGCGTCATCGGCGTCGACCGGCGCGTCGCGCCCGGCGTTCCGGTGCAGTGCGCGGAGTTCGTCCCCACGCCGCTCGGCAGCAACGTTGCCGCGCTCGCGGCGAACGTGCGCCAGTCGATTGCCGCGATGCGGACCTGGGTCGGCGACGACCCGCCCGACCTCACGGCCCCCTTCCCCGGGCAGATGCTCGACCGCGACGCGTTCGACGCCGCGCTGGTGCGCGCCGCGCGCGAGGCCGGCGCCGACTGCCGCTTCGACGTTCCGGTTCGGCGGCTGTCCGCGGAGCCCGCACTTTCGGCCGGCGCGAATCGTCCGGAACCTCGCGCGGTCGCGCATCTCGCGGACGGCGCGATCCTCGCCGCGAAGGTGATCGTCGGAGCCGACGGGCCGCGTTCGCTCGCCGGACGCGCCATCGGTTGCGTCAACGCGGCGCTGGTCGAGACGCGGCAGGTGACGGTGCCTCTGCACGCCGCGCACGACGCGACCGACATCTTTCTCGCGCCCGACATCCCCGGCGGCTACGGCTGGCTGTTTCCGAAGGGCGAGTGCGCCCACGTGGGCGCAGGCGTCGATCCGGTCGCGAAATCCCGGCTGAAGGCGATCGTCGCGCGCCTGCACGCCATGCTGGTCGAGCAGGGCCGCGTGGGCAGCGAGATCAGCGCGCTCACCGGAGGAGCGATTCCCGTCGGCGGCATGGTCGGCCCGGTCGGAGCGATCGGGGCGACTCCGGTGCTGCTCGCCGGCGACGCCTCGGGTCTCGCCAATCCGGTCACCGGCGCGGGCATCGCTTCCGCCGTGCAGTCCGGCACGCTGGCAGGCGAAGCCGCCGCGGCGATCGTGGCGGGCGACACGGCAGCGGCAACCGACTACGCGGAGGAACTCGACGCGCTCTTCGGTCGTTCGCTCGAGCGCGCGCTCGAGCGCCGCCGCGAACTCGCGCAGGCGGCCGCGCGCGGGGTGTCGAAGTCGGCCCTGCGCCGAGGCTGGATCGCCTACCCCGAGTACTGGGCGGCTTGAGAGCGGATGAATCGACCGCCCGCTGAAGCGGGCGGCATGGAGGAGAGGAACACGATGAGCTGCCACCGCCCCGAAGCCGCCGCCCCCGCGGCGAGCGCGACTTCCCAGCACGACTTCAACGCATACGATCGCATGGAGCCGCGCTCGCCGGCGCCGGTTCCGCGCGAGGCGCGCATGGGCGCGCGCGTGGTCGCCGCCGACGTCGCGCCGCAGGGCGTCTACCGGCCGAACTACAACATCCTGACGCCGCACATGCGCTCGCCCGAGTACGTGCAGATGTCGACCGCGGCGGCGATCACGCTCGGCATCATGCCGGGGAAGATGCACCGCTGCGGCTGCACGCGCTGCCTCAATCTCCTGCTCACCTACCCGGAGGGCTGCCGCGCCAACTGCGCCTATTGCGGCCTCGCCCGCCACCGCGAGGCCGAGCGCGACTACGCCGACCGCAACTTCATCCGCGTCGACTGGCCCGCGGTGCCGCTCGAGAAGACCATCGACATCGTCGCGAAGGACGGGGCGCAGAGCCCGTTCCACCGCATGTGCATCTCGATGATCACCAACCCGCGCTCGGACGCGGATACCGTGACGGTGCTCAAGGCCTGGACCGACCGCATCGATCCCTCCGCGATCCCGGTGTCGATCCTGTCCAACCCCACGACGATGACGCGGGACGACGTCAAGCGCCTGCACGAACTCGGCGCCGACATCTTCACCGTGGCGCTCGATGCCGCCACGCCGGCGCTGTTCGACCGCACGCGCGGCAAGGGCGTCCAGTCGCCGCACTCGTGGGCGCACTACTGGCAGATCCTCAACGACGCCCGCGAGATCTTCGGCCCGCAGAAGTTCGGAGCGCACGTCATCATCGGCATGGGCGAGACCGAGCACGAGGCGCTCTCGCTGGTGCAGGAACTGGTCGACCTGGGCGGCCACAGCCACCTCTTCTGCTTCTTCCCCGAGCAGGGCTCGCTCATGGACCACCTGCCCGCGACGCCGCGCGACCAGTGGCGGCGCGTGCAGCTCGCGCGCTACCTCATCGACTACCGCGGCGTGCGCGTGTCGCAGATGCGCTTCGACGAGGAAGGCCGCGTCGCGGACTTCGGCCTGCCGGCGGCCGAACTCGACGCCGTGATCGACGCGGGCGTCGCGTTCCGGACCTCCGGCTGTCCGGGCAAGTTCGCCGACGACATCTCGGCCTGCGACCGCCCGTACGGCGACTCGCCGCCCTCCGACATCGCGAGCTACCCGTTCGCTCCGAACAAGACCGACGTGCGGCGCATCCGCCGGCAGTTGCGCATCGTCCCGCGCCAGGGGAGCTGAAGGCGATGTCGGACATCGGAGCGGCAGGCGGGGCCCCGGCCGGGAACCGGCCGCCGCGCGTCTTCCGCGTGGTGGACACCGGACTGCGCGACGGACGCCGCCACATGGCGCTCGACCAGGCGATGATCGACGCGCGCAACGAGGGCGTGATCCCCGACACCATCCGCTTCCTCAGGTTTCCGCCGACCGCGCTCATCGGGCGCCACCAGGCGCTCGCGCGCGAGGTGAAGCTCGACTACTGCCGCGCGAACGGCATCGGCGTCGGCCGGCGCATCACCGGCGGCGGGGCGATCTACTTCGACGAAGGCCAGCTCGGTTGGGAACTCGTGTTCGCACGCTCGACGCTCGCGATCGGCTCGCTCGCCGACCTCGCGCGCGCGATCTGCGAGGCAGCGGCCGCAGGTCTCTCGCGGCTCGGCGTGGACGCCCGCTACCGGCCGCGCAACGACATCGAGGTGGGCGGGCGCAAGCTCTCGGGCACCGGCGGGTTCTTCGAGGGCGACACGCTGTTCTACCAGGGCACCGTGCTCGTCGACCTCGACCCGACGCGGATGGTCGCCGCGCTCAAGGTCGCGGAAGCGAAACTGGCCAAGCGCGCGCTCGACAGCGCGGCGCAGCGCGTGGTGACGCTGCAGGAACTCCTCGGCACGGCCCCCGCGATCGCGGACGTGCAGGCGGCGCTCCTCGAAGGCTTCGCCGAGCGGCTCGGCATCACCCCCGTTCCCGGCACGCTGACCGCGCACGAGGAGGCGCTGGCGGCGCGCTACCACGACGAGGAGATCGGCACCGAGGCGTTCGTCGCCAGCATCGACGACCCGGACTCGCGCGAGGGCGTGGGCAGCGCGAGCGTCACCGGCGCCGGCGGAACGCTGACCGCGTACGCGCGGCTCGACGGCACGCACGACGCGCCCGTGCGCGACCTGCTCGTCACCGGCGACTTCTTCGTCACGCCGCCGCGCACGGTGTTCGACCTCGAGTCCGCGCTGCGCGGCGTGCCCGCGCGCGACGCCGGTGCGGCGGTGGAACGCTTCTTCGCGCAGGCCACGGTGGGCCTCCTCTCGGTATCGCCAGGCGAGTTCCGCCGGGCGATCGAGGGCGCGATCGCCGCGGCGGGCGGTCCCGCGCCCGACGGTACGGACTCCGGCGAGCCGCGGGGCCCGTCCGCTTGAAGACCGTCCACGTCGTCCAGCACACCTCGGCCGAGTACCTCGGGCTCATCGAAGACCATCTCGAGGGGCGGGGGATCCGGTTCCGCTACCACCGGCCGTTCGTGGCCGGCGGATCCGTCCCCGACGCCCGCATCGTCGCCGACGGCCTCGTGCTGCTCGGCGGCGGCCCCTGGGGCAGCGCGGGCGGGCGCGACGTGCCCACGCTCGCCGCCGAAGTCGCGCTCGCGCGCGAAGCCCTCGCGCGCGGCACCCCGCTCGTCGGCATCGGTCTGGGCGCGCAGATCCTCGCGCTCGCCGCGGGCGGATCTTCCGAGCCCGCGCCGCTGGCGTTTCGCGTCGGCACCGCGACGCGGCTCGACCGCGCGGCGCTGGGCGGCTACCTTCCCGAGCGCTACCCGCTCGCCGTCTACCAGCGCGACTGGCCCTCGCCGCCCCCGGGGGCGGCCGTGCTCGCGCGCGACGACGGGCTCCGTGCGTGCCTGTGGCAGGTCGGCGAGCGCGCGCTGGGGTTCGCGGGACACCCCGGGCTCAAGGTGGCGATGGTCGAGGACCTCGTGATGGAGTTCGACGAAGCGCCCGAGGACGTCGCCGGCGGACTCGACCGGCTGCGCGCCGCGCAGCGCGAACTCGAGGACGCGCTGGTGCCGATCATGACCGGCCTGACGCGCATCGCAGGCTGGATGGACGGGCCCGCGGGATGAGTCCGCGCCGCTTGCGCTGGCTTGTCGGGCGCACCTATGATATTAGAGACTGCTGATACATCGCGCCGCCCCGAGGGACCATGCCCAGCAAGCTCGTGATCGTGATGGCCAACACCGACCCGCGCAACGGCGAGGAACTGGGGGCGCCGATCTTCCAGGCGTCGGTCGCGGCGGCGATGGACTACGAGGTCGAGGTGATCTGCACCGCCACCTCCGGCCGCCTGCTGCGCAAGGGCGTGGCGGAGAAGCTGTTCGTGAAACCCGGCTCGCCGAAGTCGGTCTACAGCTTCATCCAGGACGCCCACGAGGCGGGCGTGAAGTTCTTCTGCTGCTCGCCCAACCTCGATCTGTTCGAGATGACCAAGGACGACCTCGTCCCCGAGTGCGCCGGCGTGGTCGGCGGCGCCTACCTGATCGAGCAGGTGATGGACGACGACACCCGGGTGCTGACCTACTGAGCGCGCCATGAGCCACGCCACGACCACCCGCGTGCAGGAGCTCGCCGGCGACCCGGTCTCGGACAAGCCGGCGGTGCCGCGCGCGAAGCTCGAGGAGATCTTCCGCGACATCCAGTCGGACCTGCGCTTCGACCACGAGCTCAACGGCTGCCTCAACTGCGGCATCTGCACCGCCACCTGCCCCGCGGCGCACTACTACGACTTCAGCCCGCGCGAGATCGTCCAGCTCCTGTGGACCGAGAACCTCGAGGGCATCTACGACGCGATGCAGGAGAAGATCTGGGC
>JADLBN010000208.1 GCA_020847675.1 Burkholderiales bacterium
CTCCCGTCCCCCGCCTCCCATCCCCCGCCTCCCGTCCCCCGCCTCCCGTCCCCCGTCCCCCGTCCCCCGTCCCCCGTCCCCCGTCCCCCGTCCCCCGTCGCCCAGGTCCATCGCCCACCGTCCACCGGCCGCCGCCTGCCGCCTCGCCCTTGAGCCCTGCCCTGCCTCTCCCGACCCTCGGCCCGGCGCGCCGCAGCACGCGTGCGGCGCCACGAAAGAGCGAAGCACTCACTAACTCTGCCGCGCCCGAGCGCAACCCGCTAGACTGTTGTTTTTGCACAACAATTGAAGCGAACCTCAGAATAAAGGGTCCTCCTTCCTATCTTGTGCGTCGCAAAATTTCCAGATAGATTAGGAAAGTTTGACCGCGGCCGTGCTGCGCTGCAGCCCCGCGGCCACCGGAGATCAAGCATGCGTCTCAAGGAAAAGGTTGCGATCATCACCGGCGCCGGCCAGGGCATCGGGCAGGCGACCGCGATCAAGTTCGCCCGCGAAGGTGCCAGGGTCGCCCTGTGCGACATCAACCGCTCGGCGGTCGACGCGACGGTCGAGACGATCGTCGCCAACGGCGGGCAGGCACTCGGGTTCGTGGTCGATGTGACCGACAAGGCGTCGATCGCCCGGATGGTCGAGGGCGTGATGGGCGCCTGGGGCCGGATCGACACGCTGGTCAACAACGCCGGCATCGTCCAGGACGCGCAGTTCCGCAAGATGACCGACGAGCAGTTCGAGCGCGTGATCGACGTGAACCTCAAGGGTGTCTACAACGTCACCAAGGCGGTCGTCGACATCATGCTCGAGCAGAACTCGGGCTGCATCCTGAACGCGTCGTCGATCGTCGGCCTGTACGGCAACTTCGGCCAGACCAACTACGCGGCGACCAAGTTCGGCGTGATCGGCATGGTCAAGACCTGGGCGCGCGAGCTCGGCCGCAAGGGCATCCGCGCGAACGCGATCTGCCCGGGGTTCATCAGCACGCCGATCCTGACGGCGATGCCCGACAAGATCGTCCGGATGATGGAAGAGAAGGTCCCGCTCGGCCGGCTGGGCAAGCCCGAGGAGATCGCGAACACCTATGCGTGGCTCGCTTCCGACGAGGCCTCCTACATCAACGGCGCGGTGATCGAAGTCTCCGGCGGCGTCACGATCTGACGAATCCGGCGGCGGCCACCCGCTGTCGCCCCCTTGCGGGTGCGCGCGACTTCCGGCCCCGCTTGAGCCGCCTGCACGCGTGGGCGTAGGATGCGCCATCGCGTCTCCGGGGAATCGACATGCGCACGACCTGCCGCCTCGCGGCCATCGCCTTCGTCGCGGCGTTCGCGGCCGCGCCCGCCTCGGCCCAGCGGATGATCGGCGGCAATCCGGGACCGCAGTACAACTACGTGTGCCCGAACGCCGACGGCGGCCCGCCGCTGGACTGCTACTTCGACGCCGTCCGCCACCTCTACACGATGTGCCGGCACGTCAAGTCGATCGAGATCATCGAGTGGGGCTACGAGAAGTCGCAGGAAGGCGTCAACGACGCGAAGAGCAACTCGTGCATCGACAAGCAGCGCGGCAACATGCAGAAGCCCTACTCGTCCGCGCTCCGGGCGGCGGGGATCTCGAAGCAGGCGACCGACGGCGTCAAGGACCTGCAGACCGTGTGGGTCGCAGCGCTCGAAGACCTCAAGTGGCGTCCGGGCGAGACCGCGGACGACTACCTGACGCGGACGGTGACGCCCTACATGGAGTTCGAGGAACGCATCGCCGGCATCCAGCTCATCGTCGAGACGGTGAAGGCGCACGTGCGCCCCGCGCCGGCGGCGAAACGCGCCGCGGCGAAGTAATAGCGTCCGTTTCCGAACCGCGCGGCCCGAAAGCCGGGCGGCGTGCCGGTCATGACTGAGTCCGGCGCCGGGATCCCGGCCGACGTCGTCGACGCGGAGGTCGACGCCGCGTTCGCCGCGGACGGTCCTCTCGCCAGGGCGCTGCCCGGCTACCGCGCCCGCCCGCAGCAGGTCGCGATGGCGCACGCGGTGGCGCAGGCGATCCGCACGCAGGGCCGTCTCGTCGCCGAGGCCGGCACCGGCACCGGCAAGACCTTCAGCTACCTCGTGCCGGCGCTCATCCACGGCGGGAAAGTCATCGTCTCGACCGGCACGAAGACCCTTCAGGACCAGCTCTTCGAGCGCGATCTCCCGCTCGTGCGCGACGCGCTGCGCTCGCCGGCGACGCTCGCGCTCCTCAAGGGCCGCGGCAACTACCTCTGCCTGCACCACCTCGAACGCACGTCGCGCGAAGGCCGCCTGCCCTCGCGCGAGGACGCCCGGTACCTCGCGAAGATCGCGCGCTGGGCGCACGCGACCGTGCGCGGCGACCGCTCGGAGCTGGGCGACGTGCCCGAGAACGCGTCGATCTGGCCGCTGGTCACCTCGACGCGCGACAACTGCCTCGGCAGCGCCTGCGCGCACTTCCGCGACTGCCACGTGATGCGCGCGCGCAAGGACGCGCTCGAAGCCGATATCGTCGTCGTCAACCACCACCTGTTCTTCGCCGACGTGATGCTGCGCGACGAGGGGCTCGCGGAACTCCTGCCCGCCTGCAACACGGTGATCCTCGACGAGGCCCACCAGTTGCCCGACACGGCCACGACGTTCTTCGGCGAGCAGACGACCGGCGGCCAGCTCGCCGAGCTCGCGCGCGACGCCGAGGTCGCCGCGCGCACCACCCTCTCCGATGTCCCCGGTCTACCCGACGCGGCGGCCGACATCGAACCGGCGATCCGCCGGCTGCGGCTCGCGGCGGGCGAGGCGACCGGCAAGCAGCCGCGCGAGGCGGCCATGGCGCGCGACGGGTTCGTTGCGGCGCTCGACGACCTCGCCGCGGCGGTCGACCGCGTCGCCACCGAACTCGGCCACTTCGCCGAACGCAGCGAGGACCTGGCGAGCGTCGCGTCGCGAGCGCAGGAGGCCTCGCAGCGGATCGCACGCTGGCGCGACACGGCCGACGCGCCCGACGCCGGCGCGGAGCGCTGGATCCGCTGGCTCGACGTGGCGCCGAACGGGTTCCAGCTTCACGCCTCGCCGCTGTCGATCGCGAACCTGTTCCGCCGCCAGCTCGACGCGACCGCCCGGGCGTGGGTCTTCACCTCGGCGACGCTCGCGGTCGGCGGCGATTTCTCGCACTACACGCGCGAACTCGGACTCGCCGACGCGACCACCGGCGCGTGGGAGAGCCCGTTCGACTACGGCTCGCAGGCGCTGCTCTACGTCCCGCGCGGGCTGCCCGAGCCGAACAGCCCCGCGCACACCGATGCGGTCATCGACGCCGCGCTGCCGGTGCTCGCCGCCTCGCGCGGTCGCGCGTTCCTGCTGTTCACCACGCTGCGCGCGCTCGCCCAAGCGCGCGAGCGTCTCGCGGACGCACTGCCGGGCATCGGCGTCGACGGCCCGCTGCTGGTGCAGGGAGAAGGATCGAGGACCGAACTCCTCGAACGGTTCCGCCGCGCCGGCAACGCCGTGCTGCTCGGAAGCGCGAGCTTCTGGGAAGGCGTCGACGTCGCCGGTGACGCGCTGTCGGTCGTGGTGATCGACAAGCTGCCGTTCGCGCCACCCGACGATCCGCTCCTTGCCGCGCGCCTGAAGCAGTTGCGCGACGACGGCGGCAATCCGTTCCGCGACTGGCAGCTCCCCCAGGCGGCGATCAGCCTGAAACAGGGCGCCGGGCGGCTGATCCGCACCGAGACCGACCGCGGCGTGCTGATGATCGGCGACCCGCGGCTGGTCGACAAGCCCTACGGCAAGACTCTGTGGCGGTCGTTGCCGCCGATGAGGCGCACGCGCGAGATCGCGGAGGTGGTTGCGTTCTTCGGCGCCAGCGGTCAGGAGTCCGAAGGCAGATGACAGGAGTCAGAAGACAGAGGTCCGGAGTCTTTCGTAACCGCGCATCGAGCGCGGCGGCGTC
>JADLBN010000209.1 GCA_020847675.1 Burkholderiales bacterium
CACGTCGGCGATCTTCTTCTCGCCGAGCAGCACCTGGTAGACGGTCGCCGCGAGCGAGCGCTTGTCCACGCCCGCGCCGGTGGTCGCGTTGCCCTGCGGGTCGAGGTCGACGAGCAGCACGCGCCGGTTCATCGCGACCAGGCTCGCTGCGAGGTTGACCGCGGTGGTCGTCTTGCCGACGCCGCCCTTCTGGTTCGCGATGGCGATGATGCGTGGCATAGGAGGTCGGCGTTGGCTAATTCGGGGCACAGAGTCGAGTTTCGGCCGAAGTCCGCCGAAACTCGACTCTGACCCCGAATTGCCTGACCCCGAATTGCCGCCCAAACGCGATTCTGACCCCGATCATCACCGACACCTCATCACGACGAGATGCCGCTCGCCCTCGAGCCGCGGCACCTCGAGCCTGGTCGTCGAGACGACCTCGACGTCCGCCGGCAACGCCGCGATCTCGTCGCTTGGCAGCGCGCCCTTCATCGCCAGCATCACTCCCCCTTCCGCGAGGTGCGGCCGCGCGAGCTTCGCGAAGGTCGCGAGATCGGCGAACGCACGCGAGACGACGACGTCGAACGGCGCGAACGGCCGGTAATCCTCGACCCTGCCGCCCACCGCCTCGACGTTGCCGACCGGCACCTCGATCGCAGCCTGCGCGAGAAACGTCGCCTTCTTCGCGTTCGCGTCGACCAGCACGACCTTCGCATCGGGCCGCGCGATCGCGATCGGAATCCCCGGCAGCCCGCCGCCGCTGCCGACGTCGAGCACGCGCAGGCCCGCGCGCACAGGCAGGTGCGGCACGACCGCGAGCGAGTCGAGCGCGTGGTGCGTGATCATCTTCTCCGGCTCGCGGATCGCTGTCAGGTTGTACGTGCGATTCCATTTCGCGAGCAATGCGAGGTAGCGCGCGAGCGTCTCGATGCCGCCATCGGACAGTGCAACCCCCAGCCGGGAGACGCCTTCGTCCAGCGTGAACGCGTTGCTCATCGCCACGGTCATCGGCCGCGCGCGCGCCGGGCCGGCCCAAGCGCGCGTGCCCCCTCGGGGGGAGGCAACCGAAGGTTGCTTCGGGGGGATGTCCTCCGCGTGTGCCGGGGCGGCCGGTCGCATCCCCGTTCGCGTGCGAACGGGCCCCCTGCTCCCTGCGAACTCCGCCTTCCACGCGCGCGTGCCCCCTCGGGGGGAGGCAATCGAAGGTTGCTTCGGGGGGATGCGCCCGCAGGGCCGCCCCAAGGGCGCACTGCCCCCTCGGGGGGAGGCAACCGAGGGTTGCTTCGGGGGGATGCGCCCGCAGGGCCGCCCCAAGGGCGCACTGCCCCCTCGGGGGGAGGCAACCGAAGGTTGCTTCGGGGGGATGTGGTGGACTTCATTCACGCCGCATCCGCGCGGCCGAAGCCGCGCTTGAGGTGCACGAGCAGCAGCGAGATCGCGGCGGGCGTGATCCCCTGCATCCGCGCGGCCTGCCCGATCGTGCCCGGGCGCTGCTGGTTGAGCCGTTGCTGCACCTCGGTCGAAAGGCCGCGCACCGTGCGGTAGTCGAGGTCGGCGGGCAGCGTCGTCTCCTCCTGCGCGAGCGATCGGGCGATCTCGTCCTTCTGCCGCTCGATGTAGCCCGCGTACTTGATCGACACCTCGACCTGCTCGGCGACCGCGGGATCGTCGACCGCGGGTCCCGCGCCGGGCAGGCTCGCGAGCGTCGCGTAGCCGACGCCGGGACGTCGCAGCAGGACATCGAGCGTCTGCGAATGCTCGAGCGGCGCACCGAGCACGCGCTCGATCTCGTGGCGGGCGACGACCGCGGGATTCACCTGCGTCGACTTCATCCGCTCGATCTCGCGTCCGATCGCGTCGCGCTTGCGCGCATACGCCTCCCAGCGTGCGTCGTCGACGAGGCCCAGGCGCCGGCCGTGCTCGGTGAGCCGCAGGTCGGCGTTGTCCTCGCGCAGTTGCAACCGGTATTCGGCGCGCGAAGTGAACATCCGGTACGGCTCGGACACGCCACGCGTGACCAGGTCGTCGACGAGCACGCCGAGGTAGGCCTCGTCGCGCCGCGGATACCAGCCTTCGAGGCCGCGCGCGTATCGCGCGGCGTTGACGCCCGCAAGCAGGCCCTGCGCGGCCGCTTCCTCGTAGCCGGTGGTGCCGTTGATCTGGCCGGCGAACCAGAGGCCCTCGATCGCCTTGGTGGCGAGCGTCGCGTGGAGCGCCCGCGGATCGAAGTAGTCGTATTCGATCGCGTAGCCGGGGCGCAGGAGATGCGCGCGTTCGCAGCCGGGAAGCGTGTGCACCAGCGCAATCTGCACGTCGAACGGCAACGACGTCGATACGCCGTTCGGATAGATCTCGTGCGTGGTGAGCCCCTCGGGCTCGAGGAACACCTGGTGCGAGTCGCGCGAGGCGAAGCGGACAACCTTGTCCTCGATCGACGGGCAGTAGCGCGGGCCGGTGCCTTCGATCACGCCCGCGTAGAGTGGCGAGCGGTCGAGCGCGCCGCGGATGATCTCGTGCGTCGTGGCATTCGTGTGCGTGATCCAGCACGGCAGTTGCGCCGGGTGCATCGCGCGCGTGCCCATGAACGAGAACACCGGCTGCGGCTCGTCGCCCGGCTGCACTTCGAGCTTCGCGAAGTCGATCGTGCGGCCGTCCAGACGCGGCGGCGTGCCGGTCTTCAGGCGCCCGACCGGCAGCCTGCGCTCGCGCAGCGCCGCACCGAGCCGCTTCGCCGGCGGTTCGCCCGCGCGCCCTGCCTCGTGACGCTCCATCCCGACGTGAATCAGTCCGGACAGGAACGTCCCGGTGGTGAGCACCACCGCATCGCCGAGGAAACGCAGCCCGATCTGCGTGACGACGCCGCCTGCGCGGTCGCCCTCGACGATCAGGTCGTCGACGCCGCCCTGGAACAGAGTGAGGTTCTGCTGGTTTTCGAGCCGGCGGCGGATCGCCGCCTTGTAGAGCAGCCGATCGGCCTGCGCACGGGTCGCCCGCACCGCAGGGCCCTTGCTCGCGTTCAACGTGCGGAACTGGATGCCGGCCTCATCGGTGGCGATCGCCATCGCGCCGCCCAGCGCGTCGACCTCGCGGACCAGGTGCCCCTTGCCGATCCCGCCGATCGACGGGTTGCACGACATCTGACCCAGCGTCTCGATGCTGTGGGTGATGAGGAGCGTGGCGGCGCCGGTCCGTGCCGCGGCGAGCGCGGCTTCGGTGCCGGCGTGGCCGCCGCCGACGACGATGACCTGGAAGCGTCTATCGAAGTTCATGATTTCAAAGGGAAACGGCGCACACCTTCGGTGGCGCCGCCAAGGGTCATTCTAGCGCAGTTGGCGCGCGCGCGCCACCCTCCGGACGAGGGTTTCACGTGAAACCTGAGCCGCGGCGATCAGGAAGTCGCGCAAGGCGGGCGCTCCGGCTTCTGGCGTGGGTCGACGGGAATCGCGGGTGGGACCCGGAGCGCCATCGGGTCGAGGCGGACGCTGGCGGACATCGGGCCGGAAGGCGCACCCGTTCCGGGAGCGCGTGGCCTGGTCGAGCCGCTGGAGGTCAACCGCAACGAGAGCCTGGGGGTTCGCGGGCAGGCACCGAAGCTGCCGCGGGCGCGATCCGGAGGCCGCACAGCGAGGGTCGCCGGATTCGTCGGGTGCGCATGGTGCAAGTCAGGGGCGAGCCGAACCCAGGTCTCGCACCGGGTGGGAACCCGGCGGAAGCGGCAGCGGCGCGCTTCCAAGCATCGATCATTCTGCAATCCTGGAAACCTGCAAACCACGGAGGCTCGACCGCGCGCCGATTGTCCCCCACCTGCGGGACCCCTCTGTCCGAACGGCGCCGGCGACCCGCCGTTGACGGGCGCCGTCCATCCCGGGCGGACCGAACGCAGCACGCAGAGGAGTCGCCGAGGGCACCGAACCCCATCGGGTGACGGGGCGCGATGACTGCCCGCGCCGGGCGACGGCGCCACCGCGGACCCGGTCGCTTCCCTTCCCTCGGGATTCCCGATTTCGCTGACGGCGATTGCAACCGGCCAGGGTGGTCGTGATTCCCGGCGAGTCCCTTCAACCTCCCGCCAGGTCCCCAAGGGCCAGCGCCCCCGCCGTCCGTCCGACGAGCCCTGGCGTCGCCGCCTATCCCGTTCTTCTCGGACCCGCACCGGGGCGGCGCCGACGCCGCGTTTCACGTGAAACCTCGCCGCTTCGTCCCGGCCGCTTGACACGGTCGCGCGAAGGCGTAGCGTGATCGGGTCACCGGAAAGGAGGATTGCCATGCGTGCGCTCGCCGTCGCCTTAGTCTCCCTTCTCGTTGCCTCCGGCCCCTCCGTCGCCTGCGAATGGAGTTCGGCGGCACAGACACCTCCCGACCCGTCGATCGCCGCGAAGAAGGATCCCGCCGCGCCGGTCGTTGCTTCGACACCCGCTCCCGACGCGAAATCGACCACGCGGGCGGTGTCCAAGCAGAAGAAGGACGCGCCGGTATCTGCGTCCGTCGCGCCGAAGCCCGACTACTTCAACCAGCGCGCCGCCGCGCGCTGACCGCGGCACGTCCCAATCGACGACGGCGCCCGCAGGCGCCGTCGGTTGGTGAGCGCACGCTCTCGCCAATTACCTCGACAGGCGCCCGCCCAGACGCGACCTTTCACTCGCCAGCGCCGGCGGCTGCTTCGGTCCCACGCGCGCGAACAACTCGTCGTGGGCCTTGAGTTCCCGGCCCCAGGCGTCGCGGTCGATCGCCACCGCCTGCGCATAGCGCTCCGGCGGAAAGGCTGTTCCCGACCAATCGAGGTCGCCGAAATCGGGCATGACGCCGAGCGGCGTCTCGTGGCCCTTCGCATCCCCGGCGCAACGCCCGACGATCCACTTGAGCACGCGCATGTTCTGGCCGAAGCCGGGCCACACGAACTTGCCGTTCGCGTCCTTGCGGAACCAGTTGACCCCGAAGATGCGCGGCGGGTGCGCGACCGCGGTTCCCATCTTCAGCCAGTGCCCGAAGTAGTCGCCGACGTGGTAGCCGCAGAACGGAAGCATCGCGAACGGGTCGCGGCGGACTTCGCCGGTCGCGCCCGCCATCGCCGCGGTCGTCTCCGAGCCCATCGTCGCGGCCATGTAGACGCCCGCCTCCCAGTTCGGCGCCTCGACGACGAGCGGCATCGTGTCCGAGCGCCGCCCGCCGAAGATGAACGCCGAGATCGGGACGCCTGCGGAATCGTCCCAGGACGGGTCGATCGAGGGGCACTGCGTCGCCGCCGCGGTGAAGCGCGCGTTGGGATGCGCCGCCTTGCGCCCGCTCTCCGGCGTCCAGTCCCTGCCCTGCCAGTCGATGAGATGCGCGGGCGGCTCCTTGGTCATCCCTTCCCACCACACGTCGCCGTCGTCGGTGAGCGCGACGTTGGTGAAGATCGCGTTGGCCTTGAGCGTCTCCATCGCGTTGGGATTCGAGTCGTAGGACGTTCCCGGCGCGACGCCGAAGTAGCCCGCCTCCGGATTGATCGCGCGGAAACGCCCGTCCGGACCCGGCTTGATCCACGCGATGTCGTCGCCGACCGTGGTCACCTTCCAGCCGTCGAAGCCGGCCGGCGGGATCAGCATCGCGAAGTTGGTCTTGCCGCAGGCGCTCGGGAACGCCGCCGCGACGTAGCGCTTGTCGCCCGCGGGCGAGGTGACGCCGAGGATCAGCATGTGCTCGGCGAGCCAGCCTTCGTCGCGGCCCATCACCGACGCGATGCGCAGCGCCAGGCACTTCTTGCCGAGCAGCGCGTTGCCGCCGTAGCCCGAGCCGTAGCTCCAGATCTCGCGCGTCTCGGGATAGTGGACGATGTACTTGTGCTCGCTGTTGCTCGGCCACGCGACGTCGCGCTCGCCCGGCGCGAGCGGCGCGCCGACCGAATGCACGCAGGGCACGAACGCGCCGTCGCTTCCGAGATGCTCGACCACCGCGCGGCCCATGCGCGTCATGATGCGCATGCTCACCGCGACGTAGGGACTGTCGGTGATCTCGACGCCCACCTGCGCGAGCGGGCTGCCGATCGGTCCCATCGAGAACGGCACGACGTACATCGTGCGCCCGCGCATCGCGCCCTCGAAGAGTCGATCGAGCGTCGCGCGCATCTCGGCGGGCGCACGCCAGTTGTTGGTCGGGCCGGCGTCGTCCTGGCGTTCGCTGCAGATGAACGTGCGGTCCTCGACGCGCGCGACGTCGGAGGCGTCCGAGCGCGCGAGGAAACTGCCCGGCCGCTTCTCCTCGGAGAGCCGGATGAGCGTCCCGGAGGCGACCATCGCGTCGCACAGCGCGTCGTACTCCGCGCGGCTGCCGTCGCACCAGACGATGCGCTCCGGCTGCGTGCGGGCGGCGATTTCGCGCACCCAGCCCATGAGGCGCGGATGACGGACGTAAGCCGGCGCGGAGACCGACGCTGCGAGGGTGGCGAGCGTTTCCATGCGATTCATCCCGGGGAGTCCTCCGAACACACGGGCGGCCGACGAATGCCGCACCGCCGAATCGCGCGAATCTAGCACGCGAAGCCGCCTCGATCGCCGACCGCGTCGGGCGGACCGATGGTCAGGCCAATCGCGCGAACGGATGAGCCGTCCGCGATGGTGCTTTGACCAGCTTCGCCGCCATCCGTTCGTGCGAAGGTGTCGCGCCGATGTGATCAGCGCCGCGTCGCGACGATGAAGATCCGCCGCACCGGAAACAGCGCGCCGCCGTCGCGCTCGCGCGGATACGAGCGCTCGATGCGCTCGCGGTAGTCGGCGAGGAACTCGACGCGCGCCGCGCCGTCGCCCGCGAACCGCTCGAAGTACGGCACGAGCCAGGCGCCCGACACGAACGCGACCACCGGGTGCTCGCCGTCCTCGCGCGCGGGCAGCCGCTGCTGGTAGATCGTCTCCCACACGTCGAGGTCCGCGCAGAGCGGATCGAGCCAGTGCAGGTAGTCCGACGGCGCCGCGACCGGCGCCTCGCGCACCAGCCCCGAGAGGCGCTCGCGCCAGCGCGCACTCTGCGCCACCTCGACCACCGACGTGTGCGACGGCTCCGCGAAGTTGCGCGGCATCTGCACCGCGAGCACGCCCCGCGGCGCCACCGCACGCGCGATTCGCGGAAACAGCGTCGCGTGATCGGGCAGCCAGTGCAGCGCGGCGTTGCTGTAGACGAGATCGACCTGCGAGGACGGCGACCACGAGCCGATGTCGGCGGAATGGAACGACACCTGCGAAAGGTCGGCTGTCGCGG
>JADLBN010000210.1 GCA_020847675.1 Burkholderiales bacterium
CGCTGACACCGAAACCCGGGTCTGTCCCCGAATTCCCAGCGCTGATTTCGGCGCTGACACCGAAACCCGGGTCTGTCCCCGAATTCCCCGACCCCAGAAGCAAACGGGGCGAGTCGCCTCGCCCCGTCGATACCGCAGACTTCGCGTCGGTCAGTCGCGCTGTCCCGAAAACGCCATCAGGATGTTCAGCAGGCTGATGAACAGGTTGTAGAGGCTCAGGAAGATGTTCAGCGTCGCCACCACGTAGTTGGTCTCCCCGCCGTTGACGATGCGGCTCACGTCGTAGAGCAGGTAGACCGAGAACAGCAGCACCGCGACCGCCGAGATCACGAGCGACACCGCCGGCACCTGGAAGAACAGGTTGGCGAGCGAGGCGACCACCAGCAGGATCAGCCCGACGAACAGGAAGTTGCCGAGGAAGCTGAAGTCGCGCTTCGACACGGTGGCGATCGTCGCCATCGCGAAGAAGATCGCCGCGGTCATGCCGCCGGCGAGCGCGACGAGCTGGCCCCCGTTCTTCAACCCCGCCGCGACCGACAGGATCGGCGTCAGGAACACGCCCGAGACGAACGTGAAGACCAGGAGCGCCGCGACGCCCCACGCGCTGTTCCGCAGCGCCGTGACGACGAACAGCGTGCCGAGCATCGCGCCGAACATCAGGAGCGGCGTCATGATCGGCGCAGCCTTGAACAGCGCGATGAAGTTCAACTGCATGCCGAGCCACGCGCCGCCGACCATCGGCAGGAGCGAGATCGCGAGCAGCAGGTAGGTGTTGCGCAGGACGCGGTGGCGGTCGACGCTCGCCGTGTCGAATCCGCCGGGGAGCGGCACCGAGCGGCCGGCTGCCGGGCGGTTCGACGCCATGACGGGCTCAAACTTCGGATCCATGGACTTCCTCCTTCGGGGCCGGTACTGGCCCGATGACGCATAGACTAGCAGGAACCCTGGAAGTTCGGGCGCGGCGCCGTTCGCCGCGTCCGCCTGCCTAGCTATCACATTGGGGCTACCGTCCGCCGAATCAAGGGGTTGGCACCGAATTCCGTGCAAGTCCGACGGGGCACGGACCCGACGATCTCCGACAGGCTATGCTCCGTGACCTGAGACTGGAAGGGTGGCCGAGCGGTTGAAGGCACCGGTCTTGAAAACCGGCAACGGGCGACCGTTCGTGGGTTCGAATCCCACCCCTTCCACCACCCGCCCCGCAGACGGCCTCGATGCAAGGGCAAAGACGTCGATCCGCCTGACTTCCGGCAGAGCGCGACTGGCACCCGGACACGTCGCAGTCCCGGCCATCCCGTGCCTCGCCGCGAACTTCCGAATCCTGCCCCGATCCGGCCAGCCACCGACATGTACAACCCTCCTCACTTCGAAGAGACCGATTCCGCCGAACTCCTGCGCCTGATCGCCGATCATCCGCTCGGCGCGCTGGTCGCCCGCGGCCCGCAGGGCCTCGACGCGAACCATCTGCCGTTCGAGTTCCTCCCCGACCCGGCGCCGCAGGGCACGCTGATCGCGCACGTGGCCCGGGCGAACCCGCTCTGGCAGGAACTTCGCGACGGCGACGAGGCGCTGGTCGTGTTCCGCGCCGAGGACGCCTACGTCTCGCCCAACTGGTACCCGAGCAAGCACGAAGCCCATCGCCAGGTGCCGACCTGGAACTACCGGGTCGTCCACGCGCACGGCCGGATCCGCATCCGCGACGACGAGCGCTTCGTCCGGGAGGTCGTCGCCCGCCTCACGCGCCGGCACGAGGCGCGCACCGGCGACCCGAAACCGTGGAAGATGGGCGACGCATCGCCCGCCTACCTCGACGAGATGCTCGCCCGGATCGTCGGCATCGAGGTCGCGATCGAACGCCTGGCCGGCAAATGGAAGCTCTCGCAGAACAAGGAGATGCGGGACCGGCTGGGCGCCGCGGACGCGCTCGAAGCGCGCGGCGGCGTGGCGATCGCGAAGGCGATGCGCGAGGCGCCGCACCGCCCGGGCTGACCTTCGCGCGATGTGAGCCGTCCCGTGTCCCCGATGGCGAGAAAAGGCAGCAGGCGGCCACCGGCGTGGTGGCATGCTCCACTATCGCTGCGCGACGATCCGGAGCAGACTTCGATGCGACCGCTGGCGAGCACTTCCTTCATGTCCCGGGTCGCGCCGCCGCCTGCCTCGGGATGCACGCAGGCGCCACGGGCGGGAGGAGCACGATGACGGACCCGACAACCGACAGCGGACGCAAGGAGGAACTGCGGAGCTTCCTCTTCCTCACCGTCGTCATGGTTCCGGTGCTGTCGGTCATGATCGTCGGCGGCTACGGCTTTGCCGTCTGGATGTTCCAGCTCGTCGCGGGACCGCCGGCCGGATGAGCCTCCACCGCAACCCGGAGCCCGAGGTGCACGTCGCCGGCGTCGTCGTGCACGCGTACCCCGATGCGGTTCCGCACGTTACGCAGGCGGTTCGCGCCCTTCCCGGCGCGGACGTCCACGCGGCAAGCCGCGACGGCAAACTCGTCGTGACGCTCGAAGCTCCCGACGACGCCTCGATCGCCGACGCGATCGTCCGCCTGCAGACGCTTCCCGGCGTGCTCGCCGCCGCGCTCGTCTATCAGCACAGCGAAAGTGCTTCCGACATGGATGCCGAGGTCGACCTTGAAGATCACGCGCCGAACCTTCGTTAAGCAATCGGCCGCCGCCGCTGCGGCCACCGTCGCGGGCGTCCCGCTGCCGGGCGCCGCGCAGAACGTCGTCACCGACGCCGCGTTCACGCGGATGAAGTGGTCGAAGGCGCCGTGCCGCTTCTGCGGCACCGGTTGCGGCGTCAACGTCGCGGTCAAGGACGGGCGCGTCGTCGCCACCCACGGCGACATCAACAGCGAGGTCAACCGGGGCTTGAACTGCGTCAAGGGCTACTTCCTCTCCAAGATCATGTACGGCGAGGATCGGCTCACGAAGCCGCTGCTCCGGATGAAGGACGGCAATTACGACAAGAACGGCGAGTTCGCGCCGGTGTCGTGGGATCGCGCGTTCGACGAGATGGCCGCCCAGTGGAAGCGGGTCCTCAAGGAGAAGGGGCCGACCGCGGTCGGCATGTTCGGCTCGGGCCAATGGACGGTCTGGGAGGGCTATGCCGCCTCCAAGCTGATGAAGGCGGGTTTTCGAACCAACAACATCGACCC
>JADLBN010000211.1 GCA_020847675.1 Burkholderiales bacterium
CCGTCGCCGGAAACAACCTCGTCAAGCGCACCGTCACCTTCGCCGCCGTCTCCACCGACCGCATCCGCATCCTCATCACCAACGCGCTGAACAAGAACTCGCGCCTCACCGAGATCGAGGCATGGACAACGGCATCCGCGACGAAATTCGGCGGGGAAGCGAAATGACGCAGCCGAAAGGCTGATGGCGGGATGCCTCGGCAGCCTCGATTCCGGTTCCCGGGTGCCGGTTTGCACGTGGGCCAGCGCGGCAGCGACCGTTCCGGGTGTTCGTAACCGACGAGGACCGGGGAAGCCGTCTCCGATTTCTCGAGCGGCCGGACCGGGCGTTCGGGTGGCCGCTGGTTGCCGCGGGCGCGCTCAAGATCCTCTACGACCTCCTGCTGCTCACGAGCTTCCGCCACGTGCGACCGCCGGAGGAGGCGTCCCGGTCACGCCGGTAGCGCCTCCGCCCGTCGACCCTCGCGGCCCCGCACCGCTCGCGCGATGGCTCCCGCGCTACTGCAGCGAGCACATCACCACGCCCTCGTCGGCGAAGCCCTGCGCCAGCATCTGCGCGCGCACGTCCGTGCTGGTGGTGAAGCGGTGATTCGGCGCCCCGCCCTGCCCGTTGTTGAACAGGCGGAACACCGGAACGGTCTGCGCCGGGCACACCCCCTGCGCGCTGGGAAGCGGAACGTAGAACACGATCTGCTCGTAGGTCCACTTCGGATTGAGCTTCAGTCCGGCGCACTCGGCCGTGTTCGCCGTGTAGAAGTGCGAGTTGGAGGGCGGGAAGGCGACGGTGTAGAAGCGGCAGGTCGGAGCGAGTTCCGCGCCGGCGCTCGAGTAGACGTTGAACGACTTGCCGGTGCGCGACCAGCCGGGGAAGGTGCCGTCGTCGAGCTTCGCGGTCTCGTCCGGGTCCGCGGTCATGAAATAGTGTCCGAAGCCGGCGTGGAAGAACTCGACTGCGGGAACCTTGGTCGGGGTCGTCGCTCCGCCGATCTCGGGAATCGCGCCGCCGTCGGCCGCCATCGTGAAGCCGGTGATCGGCGTTCCGGTCGGGGACAGGACGCGGAAGCCGGTGATGCGTGTGCCCGCGGTCGCTTCGGCGCTGAACGTCTCGCTCGTGGCTCCGTCGGTCTCGGCCGTGGCGTCCACGTAGAGGCGGATGCGCCCGCCGAGGTCGGCGGAATCCGCGAACGGCGACACGGTCACCGGCATGTCGAACTCGGCCTTCGGCACGGTCGAGCTCACGATGTTCGCGGAGGCGTGACCGTTGCCCGGGCTGCCGTCGAGTTCCACCGAGCCCACGAGGTGCAGGTTCGCGCCGTCGGTGACCGGGCCTTCGAGCACGCCGTGCAGGATGAGCTGCACGCCCTTCATGTTGGTGCCGGCCGGCGGCGTCAGCTTGAAATTGAACACCGTCGATCCGCGCACGTAGAGCTTGGAGGCCGCGGTCCCCGAGAGCGCCGCCTTGGCGGTGACGTTCTGGTTCGCGCTGGCGGCGAACGTCGCATTGATCCCCTGCTCGTTGCGCGTGCCCGACGTCTGCGCCGGAACGTTCGGTCCGCCGCCGGTCGCATTCACCACGTCCGCGCCGCCGACGATGAGGTGGACGCGCGTGGCGTTGATGATCTCGGCTCCCGCGCCCGAGGTGCCAAGGAATGCCGCGGCCGCGACGAGCCCTCCGAAAGTGCGTTTGATGCGCGGGATCAGGCTTGCGTCGGGAAACCTCTGAACGTTGCGAGGCATGCGTCGTCTCCTGTCGAGTCGTGGGCTGCTGCGGAACCGGGCGCTCGCCCGGCGAGGGATCCGGAGCGCTTTCGCCGCGCCGGACCGGAATGGGAAACGTTATCACGCCGGAATGCGGGGCGGAATCAGGCACCGTCCGGCCAGGGACAGCCTCGGGTACGGGATCGAAGCGTCCAGCCGGGCCCCTCGACACGCGTCGCCGGCGGCGTCACTCGATCCGGACGTCGACCGCCTCGCCGAGCCGGACCCACTCGGCCGTCGTGTCCCGGCGCGCCCAGGCCTGGAGCCGGTGCGTTCCCGGCGACAACGCCGCCGTCGGCAGCGTGACCGACCACGTCCCTCCGCGCCACGCCGGGACGTAAGGAAGACCGGCCCACAGCGGTCGCGGAGGCTCGTCCGCGGTCAGGAGCAGCGCCGACGGTGGGTGCAACGCTTGCTCGTTCGTCAGCGTGCCGCGAAGGCTCGCATCGACCTTGCGCGAAGCCGTCGCCGGATGGATCGTGGTGCTCCCGATACGCTCCTGCGACCAGGTCGGCGGACCGGACGCGCGCCGCCAGAACCCGTTGCCGGCCACGAGCTTGTCGGGAACATAGTGCATCAGGACGTAGGCTGCGACCGCGGGCGAGGCGTCGAAGAACGACACGCCGTCGACGACGTTCGACCAGTTGCGGTTGCCGAGCAGTATCCATTCGGGGCGCTTCGCTTCGAGCGCCGCGACGAACTCGGACTGCGCTTCGGCCGGTCTCGCGTTGGTCGCGGCCAGGAACCGCGTGCACGAAGGCCGGCCGAAGAGGTAGTACCAGGTGGGCTCGTTGGTGAGCGTGACGAAGCACGGGCTCGTGCGCACCGAGGGAGCCATCGCGCGCTGCACTTCGCGCTCTTCGGCGGAGAGCACGCTCGCATCCGCCGTTCGCACGCCGCGCAGGATCTCGCGGTCGATGCGCATCCACGCCGCAGCGGGATTCATGAGCGGCAGCATGTAGCCGACGAGCGCCGACACGAGAACGGCCCAGATCGCCGCCGCCTCATCGACCGCCGCGGACGGCACGTCGCGCTTCGCGAAGCGCACGCGCGCTGCTCGCGCGAGTCCCGCCGCGATGAACATCCACGCTGGAGTAACGGCCCACGCGACGTGCGTTCCGTCGCCGCGTTCGATCGCGGTCCGCAGGAGCGGCAGCGAAGCCGCGAGCATGACGACCGCGGCGGGCTCGCGCACCACGACCGCTGCGCCGTACTCGCGCAACGACTTGACGATGATTGCGGCCGCGGCGGCGATCGAAGCCGCTGCGCCGGCGAGAAGGAACGGGATCCAGGGCTCGGGCGGCCTGGCGATGCCGGGATAGGACCACAGGTCGCGGCCGTGCTTCATCCAGTAGCGGATCTGCTCGACCGCGGCTGCTAGGTCGGTGCGCGGCACAAGCGCGAACAGCGCGACGAGACCCGCGGCGGCGCCCGCCAGAAGGCCGCCGAGCCACGCTCTGCGCCAGGGCGATGCGGCGAACGCCAGACTCGCGAGCGCCGCGAACGCGAGGCCGTACAAGCCACGATCGTAGCTGTAGTAAGGAGCCCAGGGCAGCGTCGCTCCGAACAGGAACGCGAGCAGCAGTCCCGCCCGCGACCCCGCGGGCCGCGCACTCATCGCGCGCGCAAACGCCAGCGCCAGCGCGATCTGGACGAGGTACACGGCGTCGCGCGCGTTCAGCGTCTTGTGCATCGACGGCTCGTCGGGCCACTCGCCGAAGCGAAGGGCAACGCCCAGCACGAGCACCGCAAGCGCCGTGGTCACGACCCATCCGGACCGCGAGTCCTCCGGCGCGAACAGCCGGCACAGGAACGCGAGGCAGGCGAGCGCCGCGAAGACCGCCACCGCCCGAAGCAGCGCGTAGGCGAGGCGCGCCACGGCGATGCCGTTGTCGGGCCCGGCCAGCACTACCGATGCGTACGCCGGCAGGAGGTCGACGCCGGGTCCGTGCGTCGTGAGCGCATCGGCGAGCGAACCGCCATCGCGCAGCGTCGGAACGAATCCGAGATACTCGCCTTCGTGGAACGCGTCGGTGAGCGGATGGGTGACCGAACTGATCGACGCGTTGACGGCGTAGGCGAGCGCTCCCACGCCGACCGCGCACCACAGCGCGCGACGCAATGTCCGGCTCCCCGTGGTCTCGCCCGACAGCGCACGGAAGAGCGCGACGATCACGCTCGTGCCGCGCAGGTAGCCGGCGAGGAACGCCGCGGCCATCAGCGCGCCGAACGCGGCGAACTGCAGGTAGTTGGTCCAGGAACCCACGCCCGCGCGCCACAGCTCGGTCACGCCGTGAGCCGGATTCGCCGGAGCCGGCAGCGTGATCCACGCAACGGCGCCGAGCGCGGGAATCGTGAAGAGCGCGACGTTCGCGGCGCCTGCGGCGATGCGGGTGTCCGGTTTCACGGGCGGCGGGACCGCACTGCGCCGGCGGCACGCGCTGCGGCCGGCGATGACTTCAATCTTGGACGAGCGAGCGTCGGGATCACGGCCAAGGCGGGATTGCGATCACGCGTCGACAAGGACGCCATGTTCTCCGGGCAGGGAACGGTCGGCGGCCATCCGGCCTCGCCGCGAACGCCCACGCCCTCGCGCGAGCCTTCCGGTGGAAGCTTGCCCGACTTCGCGCGCGACGTCGAACGGCGATCGACCATCCGACCCTCCCCCGGTCGACGGGCAGTCTCTCCGCTGGATCGTGCCGAGGAGACCCTGGGCGGGTCTCGGCGATCCAGGGACACCGATCCTCTCGCGAGGGCGAACGCAAGCTTCCCTCTGCGGCGACTTCGAGGATCGGGCCGTCCTACTCGACCGTCACGCTCTTCGCGAGATTGCGCGGCTTGTCGACGTCGGTCCCGCGGATCACCGCGGCGTGGTAGGCGAGGAGTTGCAGCGGCACGACGTGCGTGATCGGCGAGAGCGCGCCGACCGGATCGGGTAGCCGGATCACGTGCATCCCGTCGGCGGCGGCGAGCGCGCTGTCGCGGTCGGCGACGACGGAGAGTTCGCCGCCGCGCGCGCGCACCTCGGACAGGTTGCTCTTGAGCTTCTCGAGGAGCGCGTCGTTGGGCGCGATCGCGACCACCGGCATCTGGGCGTCCACCAGCGCGAGCGGCCCGTGCTTCAGTTCGCCGGCCGGGTAGGCCTCGGCGTGGATGTAGCTGATCTCCTTCAGCTTGAGCGCGCCTTCGAGCGCGATCGGGTAGTGCAGTCCGCGGCCGAGGAAGAGCGCGTGCTGGCGCACGGCGAACCGTTCGGCCCAGGCGATCACTTGCGGTTCGAGCGCGAGCGCCGCCTGCATCGCCACCGGCAAGTGGCGCATCGCGGCGAGGTGCCGCTCCGCATCGGCGTCGGGCAGTCTGCCCCGCACCGGCGCGAGCGCGAGCGCGAGCAGGTGGAGCGCGGCGAGCTGCGTGGTGAAGGCCTTGGTCGAGGCGACGCCGATCTCGACGCCTGCGCGAGTGACGTAAGCCAGCATGCATTCGCGCACCATCGCGCTGGTCGCGACGTTGCAGATCGTGAGCGTGCGCGTCATGCCGAGCGAGCGCGCGTGCCTGAGCGCGGAGAGCGTGTCGGCGGTCTCGCCGCTCTGCGAAATGGTCACGACCAGCGTGCGATCGTGCGGCACGCTGTCGCGGTAGCGGTACTCGCTCGCGATCTCGACCTCGGTCGGGATGCGGGCGATCGATTCGAACCACAGCTTCGCGGTGAGCCCCGCGTAGTAGCTCGTGCCGCAGGCGAGAACCAGCACGCGATCGACCTCGCCCATCACCCGGTGCGCGCGATCGCCGAAGAGGTCGGGCGCGATCCCCTCGACGCCTTCGAGCGTGTCGGCGATCGCGCGCGGCTGCTCGAAGATCTCCTTCTGCATGTAGTGGCGGTACGGACCGAGTTCGGCGGCGCCGGTCCACGCCGGCACGCGCCGCGCCTCGCGCTCGACGCGCTGCCAGCGATCCGCGCCTTCCGGACGGTGCTCGATCCAGTGGCGACCGGGCTGCAGGTCCGCGACATCACCCTCCTCGAGATAGACGATGCGCTCGGTCACGCCAGCCAGCGCCATCGCGTCGGAGGCGAGGAAGGTCTCGCCTTCACCGAGGCCCAGCACGAGCGGCGAGCCCTTCCTCGCGCCGACGACCCGCAGCGGCTCGTCGCGGCAGAACGCGGCGATCGCGTAGGCGCCTTCGAGTTCGACCGCGGCGCGCTTCACCGCCTCGAACAGGTCGCCGTCGTAGTGGAGGTCGATCAGGTGCGCGATCACCTCGGTGTCGGTCTGGCTCGCGAACGCGTAGCCGCGCGCTTCCAGCCGCGCGCGCAGCCGCTCGTGGTTCTCGACGATGCCGTTGTGCACCAGTGCGATGCGCCCCGGACGCCGCGTCACGGCGTCATCGCCCGCGCCGTGCGAGAAGTGCGGATGCGCGTTGTGGACCGCCGGCGCGCCGTGCGTCGCCCAGCGGGTGTGCGCGATGCCGGTGCCGCCCTCGACGCCGTCGCGCGCGACCAGCGCATCGAGTTCCGCGACCCGCGCGGTGCTGCGCGAGCGCCTGAGCGCCCCGTTCTGGTGGACCGCGATCCCGCAGGAGTCGTAGCCGCGGTACTCGAGGCGCTTCAGGCCCTCGACGAGAATCGGGACGATGTTGCGCGGGGAAACCGCGCCCAGGAGGCCGCACATCAGGGATCAGGGATCAGGGATCAGGGATCAGGGATCAGGGATCAGAACGGTAAAGGAGACGTAGCGGTTTTTGCTCTCAGATAGTCGTCATCAGTACAATAAATGTCCGTGCGCGAGTGCTTTCGGCGTTTTGTTGCATCTTAATGCTATTCATGCAATAATGCTTCCGTGGAATTGGACGCTCTCGACCTGCGAATCCTGGATCAACTCCAGCGGGATGCGTCGCTCACCAATCTTGCGCTTGCCGCGCGCGTGCACGTCTCGCCCGCAACTTGCCTGCGTAGAACCCAGCGCCTGAAGGACGGCGGGTGGATCGAACGCACGGTCACGCTCCTCGCGGCCGACAGGTTCGCGCCCGGGCTCTCGGCGATCGTGGAGGTCGTGCTCGAGCCGCAGACGGTGCAGACGCTCGACGCGTTCGAGGCGCGCGCGAGCGCGGACCCCGCCGTTCAGCAGTGTTACCGCACCGCGAGCGGACCGGATTTCGTGCTGTTCGCCATGGTCACGGACATGCCGGCGTGGCAGGCGTTCCTGCAGCGCGTGATGACCGACGACCTGCACGTGCGCAACGTCAGGAGCTACTTCGTCGCGAAACGCGCCAAATTCGCACCGGCCATCCCTTTGCCAGTGCCGCGGCGCTAACCCCGGTGTCAGACACGGTGTCTGACACCGTGTCTGACACCGGGGGAGATCAGGTCGCGCCGGTGACGCAGGCCGCGCACAGGCACGCCGCGCCGCGCGCCTGATCCGGCAACGACTCAATCAGGAGCGCGGGAACCGTGACTTGCGTGCACCAGCAGGGACCATCGAGGCGGCCCGCGGCCATCGCGCATGCGTTGGGCGCACCGCAGCGCGGGCAGCGCGCAGGATCGATCGTCCTGGCGCTCGCGCCGGAGAGGGGAAGAAGCAGCGTCATCGGAAGCAGGGTCAGACCTCACTTCTTCGCGGGCCGCTTCCAGGTGTCGCTCGTGGTCTGCTCCGCGCGCGCGAGCGTGAGCTTGCCGGGCGGCGCGTTCCGGGTGATCGCGCTGCCGCCGCCGATGGTCGCCCCGGCACCGACTTCGACCGGCGCCACCAGCACGACATTGCTGCCGATCGACGCGCCGTCGCCGATCACCGTGCGGTGCTTCCGCGCGCCGTCGTAATTGGCTGTGATCGACCCGGCGCCGAAATTGACGCCTTCCCCGATCGTCGCGTCGCCCACGTAGGCGAGGTGGTTCGCCTTGGATCCCCGCCCGATCGTCGACGCCTTCACCTCGACGAAATTGCCGATGTGGGCCTCGTCGGCGAGGACCGTCCCCGGACGCAACCGCGCGTAGGGGCCAACCCAGGCATTCGCGCCGATCGTCGCGCCTTCGACGATCGAGTGCGCGCGGATCTCGCTGCCCGCGCCGACCTCGCAGTCGCGCAGCAGGCAGTACGGCTCGACGCGCACGCCGTCGTGCAGCACGACGCGTCCCTCGAACACGCAGCCCACGTCGATCGACACGTCGAGCCCGCATTCGAGCGTGCCCCGCAGGTCGAAGCGCGCCGGGTCGGCGATCGCCGTGCCCGCGCGCATCAGCGTCTCCGCGCAGCGTCGCTGCACGATGCGCTCGACCTCGGCCAGCTGCGCGCGGTCGTTGATGCCGCGCGTGTCGCGCTCGTCGGGCGCCACGACGGCCTCCACCGCAACACCGTCCGCGATCGCGGCGGCGACGACGTCGGTCAGGTAGTACTCGTTCTGCGCATTGTGCGGCTCGAGTTTCGCGACCCACGCCGAAAGCAGGGCGGTCGGCGCCGCGAGCGCGCCCGTGTAGATCTCGTCGATCGCGCGCTCGGCGACCGTGGCGTCGCGATCCTCGACGATGCGCAGGACTCCCCCGCCCGCATCGCGCACGACGCGACCGAGCCCCGCGGGATCGGGCGCGCGCGCCGTCAGCAGCGCGAGACGCCCTCGGACGGCGCGCTCCGCGAGTTCCCGCAACAGCGCGCCGGGAACAAGCGGCGTGTCGCCGTTCACCACCACGGTCACGCCGTCGCGCGGCAGGCCCGCGAGCGCGGCCCGCACCGCGTCGCCGGTGCCGCGCGGCGGATCCTGGAGCACGAACGCGAGATCCGGCGCCGCGAGCGCGCTCCGCACCGCTTCGCCCCCCGCCCCGACGACCACCGCGACCGCCTTCGGAGCGACCGCGCGGGCGGCGTCGAGCACGTGCGCGAGCATCGGCCTGCCGGCGATCCGGTGCAGCACCTTCGGCGTCGACGAACGCATGCGCTTGCCCTGGCCTGCGGCCATGACGACGACGTGGACGGGGGTGCCGGACATGGATCGGTTCGGACGCGGCGTTGGGCGCATTCTACGCGCGCGCCGGTCGCATCCCGCGCCGCGCGCGATGCCGGAGCCTCGCGGCTCCGCGCCCATTCTGTGTACACTCCACCCTCGGCCCGCCCGGAAGCCGCGCGACGACGCGGCAGCGCCTGGGCGCGGCCAGCCCATCAAGGAGGAGTCCCGATGTCCCTGTTCCTGCGCAACGCCCTCGCCGTCCTCGCCCTCGCCGGGTTCTTCGCGACACCCGCGCTCGCGGCCGACGCCTGCAAGAACCACGGCGAACTCGACACGATCTACTGCGACGACAACGGCGACATGACCGCCGACGTGCCGACCGATCCGAAGAAGATCAAGAATCCGTCGACCATCGTGTTCACCTACACGCCGGTCGAGGACCCCGCGGTCTACGAGAACATCTTCAAGCCGTTCACCACGCACCTCGCGGCCTGCCTCAACAAGAAGGTCGTGTTCTACCAGGTGCAGTCGAACGCGGCGGAGATCGAGGCGATGCGCTCGGGCCGCCTGCACGTCGGCGGCTTCTCCACCGGCCCGACCGCGTTCGCGGTCAACCTGGCCGGCGCGGTGCCGTTCGCGATCAAGGGCTACGAGAAGGACTTCCAGGGCTACAACCTGATCGTGGTGGTGAAAGCCGACTCGCCCGACCAGACGCTCTCCGACCTCAAGGGCAAGAAGGTCGCGCACACCTCGCCGTCGTCGAACTC
>JADLBN010000212.1 GCA_020847675.1 Burkholderiales bacterium
TAGCGGCAGGAGGCCTCCAGCGCCGCCTTCACCGGTCCCATCACGCTGTAGGTCGGCACGACCTTGTTCGCCCCGTGGTAGCTCATCGCGAGCATCGTTCCGCCGTCCTTCATGAGCGGCGCGGCGAGCCGCGCCATGCGGACGAACGAGTGGCAGGACACGTCCATCGCCTTCGCGAAACCCTCCGCGGAACAGTCGAGGAGACCGCCCTGCAGGTCGGCCTTCGGCGCGAACGCGATCGAGTGCACGAGGATGTCGAGGCGGCCCCAGGTCTTCCCCACGGCGTCGAAGACCGCTTCGAGCTCGCCGGGAACCGAAACGTCGAGCGGCAGGAAGACCTTTGCGCCGAGTTCGCGCGCGAGCGGCTCCACGTGCGGCTTCGCCTTCGTGTTCAGATAGGTGATCGCGAGTTTCGCTCCGAGCTGGTGGAAAGCCTTGGCGCAGCCCCAGGCGATCGACTGGTCGTTCGCGATGCCAACGACGAGCGCCTTGCGGCCGTCCAGCACCTTGGTGACAGGAGGACTGGTCATCGGAGAAGCCGGATGAGAGACATCATGGCGGTGAGGCTGCGGGTCAGCGCCCCTTGCGCGGCACGCGCTTGCGTCCTTTGGGCGCGGGGGCAGGAGTACGCTTCGCCGTGCGCTTCGCCGTGCGCTTCGCCGCCCGCTTCGGTGCGCGCTTCGGTGTGCGAAGTCCGGGCGGCGCTTCGAGCGCCGCTCCGATGTGCTCGACGATCGCCTTCTCGTCGTCGGTCGGTGCTGCTCTCCGGACGCGCTCGTCTCCGCGGAGCTTCCGCAACAGCGTGACCAGACGCGCTCGGTCAGCTGGATCGCGCAGGAGCGACGGCAGCGTCTCGAGCGCGCGGTCCGGCTCGTAGCGCACGACGATCTCCTGCTCGCCGCGCACGCGCCGCCACTCGTCCGGCGGCAGCGACGGCAGGAGGTCCGCGTAGTCGGCGGCGAGCGCGCGGCGCGCCTTGAGCCACCCGAGCAGCATCGGCTGCCCCTTGCGCGCGAGGAGCGCGCCCACGCGGGCGACCGCCTCCGGGTAGCCACCCTCATCGATCGAGTCCAGCGCGTCGCGCACGAACGGCAGCTCGCGCGCATCGGCGAGTGTCGTGGCGGAACCGGCAGCCGCCTTGTCCGCGAGGGTAAGCGAGAACACGTTGCCGTAGGTCCGGAAGAACGCCGCCTCGCTCGCCGCGTCGCGCATCGCGCGCGTGTACTCGAGCGAGGCGCTGATCGACGCCGACGCGGCCTTCTCGAGCGTCGAGACGGCGTTGTCCCCGCCCGCCGCCGCCCGCTGCGAACGCACCGCTTCCGCCGCGGGCTTCAGCCACCGCACCCAGGGATTGAGGTCCGAGACCAGCCAGCGCTGGAAGCGCAGCGGATGGAACTGCCGCGCGAGCTTCGCGCTGTACGCGTTCGTGCCTGCCCGCACGAACGGCTGCAGGAAGAGTTCGTAGGCGCGCTGGTTGAACTCCGAGATCGCGTTCACCGCCTCGAACGGCTTCTCGTCGGCCCGGCCGAAGCGGTTGAGCTTCGCGGTCAGGTCCTCGAGACGGTGCTCGACGAAGCGGACGTCGTACTCGACCCGTCCGCCCGCGCCCTTGCGCTCCTCGATCGACATGCCCCACAGCCCGGGCGGCAGCGCCTCGATCGACTCCAGCACGGTGACGATCTGCGCGTGTTCCTTCTTCGCGACCTTGCCCGACACGAAGATGCCGAGGTGCCCGACGTCCGCGTGCATGAGCCCGACGATCACCTGGCCGCGCGCCTTGATCTCGTCGGTCGAGCCGTAGACGTCGGCGACCCAGTTGAACGCCTGCTGCGGCGGCGTGATGTTGTCGCCCATCGACGCGAACAGCACGATCGGAGAGCGGATGTCGCGCAGGTCGAAGGCCTTGCCGCCCTTCGCCCCGGTCGTGCCGTCCCACAGCCGGTTGCCGACGAACAGGTTCTGCGTGATCCACTCGATCTCTTCGCGGTTCATCAGGTAGAACCCGCCCCACCAGCGCTCGAACTCGAGGAAGCGCGGCGGCTCGGTGTCGACGTTCGCGTAGAGGTGGTAGTACTTGTCCCAGAACGTGTTGGCGAGATTCAGGTTCTCGAAGTTCTGGACAAGATGGGCGCCGTCGAACACGCCGTCGCCAAGATCGCTCGCGAGCGACGCGAGCCACGAGCCGCCGAGGAGCCCTCCGGCGTAGCGCATCGGGTTGTCGCCCTCGCCCTCCGCCCAGGCGCCGCCCCAGTAGGACATCGGTGCACCGTTGACGACGACGGGACCGGTGTCGTCGGCGTCGGACGCGGCGAGCATCATCGCGGCCCAGCCGCCCTGGCAGTTGCCGACGATCGCGGGCTTGGCGCTCTTCGGATGCAGCTCGCGAACCTTGCGGACGAACGCCTTCTCGGCCTCGCACACGTCGAGGAGCGTCTGGCCCGGCTCCGGATCGCGGAAGAAGATCACGAAGTAGACCGGGTGCCCCGCGCGAAGCGCGACGCCGACCTGCGAATCGTCCTTGAAGCCGCCGATCCCCGGGCCGTGGCCGGCGCGCGGATCGATGATGACGTAGGGGCGCTTGCCCGGATCGACCGCCACCCCCGGCGGAGGAACGATGCGCACGAGCTGGTAGTTGACCGGCTTGCGCAGCCTGCGTCCGTCGACGACCGGCTCGTAGTCGAAGTGGAGCACCGGGGGCAGCCCCTCCCGGTTGTGCTCGACGAAGGCGTTGCCGCGTTCGCGCATCGTGTCCCAGAACAGGATCGAGCGCTGCGCGGCATCGACCGCGTACCCGTACCAGTCGGACCCGAGCCTGGCGCCGGAA
>JADLBN010000213.1 GCA_020847675.1 Burkholderiales bacterium
AGGTTGCCCGGCCAGTGCGCGTTCGCGAGTGTCGAGAGTGTCGCCGGCGGCAGCGTGGCGAGGATCGGCTCGTCCGCCCCGTCCTGGCGCCAGTGGCGCTCGATCAGCGGCGGGATGTCCTCGCGCCGCGAGCGCAGCGGCGGCAGCATCACGGCGCCGGCCGACAGCGCGGCGAGCAGCGCGGGATCGAATCGTCCTTCGGCGGCGAGCGCCCCGAGCGACTCCGACGACGTCGCGACCAGCCCGATGCCGGCGCGCTCGAGCTTGGTGAGAACGAACGCGAGCCCCTTCTGCTCGGCCTTGGTGTAGCGGCCGATCTCGGGCGCGTAGATCGTTCCCTCGTTCGCTTCCTCGAGGATCGACGCGGGGCTCGCCGCGAGGCGCGAGCCGTCGGCGAGCGCGACCCACGGCGCGTCGCGCGCGCGGAGCGCCTGCGCCGCGATCTCGTGTCCGGTGCCGGTCTCGCCGAGGATCAGGACCGGGCGCCGCGCGGCGACGAGCGCCTCGAGCTGGCGCTCGGCTTCGCGAACCGGCGCGCTGGTACCGAGCGCCGAGAGCGAGACGCGGTGCGGCTCGCGGGCCGCGGCGCTCTTCAAGGCACGCGTGATCGTGCCGAGGAGTTTCGCGAGCGCGACCGGCTTCTCCAGGAAGTCGAACGCGCCCATGCGCGTCGCCTCGACCGCGGTCTCGATCGTGCCGTGCCCGGACATCATCACCACCGGCATCGTGAGCTGGCCGGAACTGCCCCACTCGCGCAGCAGCGTGACGCCGTCGGTGTCGGGCATCCAGATGTCCAGCAGCACGAGCGCCGGCTGCAGCCTGGCGCGATACGCGCGCGCCTCGTGCGCGTTCTCGGCGACCGCGACGCGATACCCCTCGTCCTGCAGGATCTCGACCAGCAGTTCCCGGATGCCGACCTCGTCGTCGACGACGAGGATCTCGCGGGTGTGGGTGTTCATCGCGGTCAGGCCTCCGCAGCCGGCAGCGTCACCGACACGCGCGCCCCGTGCGGCGTCAGGTTCGCGATCGCGACCCGGCCTCCGTGCTCGTCGACGATCTTGCGCACGATCGCGAGTCCGAGGCCGGTGCCCTTGGGCTTGGTGGTCACGTAGGGTTCGAATGCATGGGAGAGCACCTCGGCAGGAAATCCGGGGCCGCCGTCGGCCACCGACAGCGTCGCCTCGCCGCGACTCGTTTCGAGGACGATCGCGTAGGACGGATCGCTGCGCTCGGTCTGCGCGTCGATCGCGTTCTGCAGAAGATTGTGCAGCACCTGGCGCAAGCGCGTGGGCTCCCCCTGGACGACGGCCGGACCGTTCGGGAGCGTCAGGGAGACGTGGGGCCGGAGATTGTCGTACAGGGCGAGCACGTCGAGCAAGAGGGCGGAGAGATCGACCGCCTGCACGCGCCCGGGACGCGGCTGGCGGGCGTACACGGCGAAGTCGTCGACCATGTGCTTCATCGCGCTCACCTGGTTGACGATCGTCTGCGTCCCGCGCCTCAGCGTATCGAGGTCGGCGCCGTCGAGCCGGCCCTCGAGCTTCACCGCGAGCCGCTCGGCCGAGAGCTGGATCGGCGTCAGCGGATTCTTGATCTCGTGCGCGAGACGCCGGGCGACCTCGGCCCACGCCGCGTCGCGTTGCGCCTGCACGAGTTCGGAGACGTCGTCGAACACGACGACGTAGCCGTGCGGCTCGCCCGGAAGGCGCGAGCCGCGCATCATGAGCGTGCGCGCGAGGCTCGCCACGGCGAACGGCGCCTCGCGCTGCCACTGGCCGTCGCGCGCGCCGCGGAAACCCTCCGCCACCAGTTCGGCGAACGGCGCGAGGGCCGGCAGCCGGCGGCCCCAGTCGGACAGCGCCACGCCGTCGAGTTCGGCGAGCGGCTGCTGGAGAATCACGCTGGCGCCCGGGTTCGCGGTCCGCAGGCGGTAGCGGTCGTCGAACGCGAGCACGCCCGCGGAAAGGTTGCCGAGGATGCTCTCGAGGTAGGCCCGCGTGGTCTCGATCGCGCGCCGCGACTCCTCGTCGCGCGCCTGCGCGCCGGCCAACTGGCCGGTCATCGCGTTGAACGACTCGGTCAGCACGCCCAGCTCGTCGCGCGAGGTGACCGGCTGCCGGCGCGTGAAGTCCCCCTGGGCCACCGCGCGCGTGCCTTCGGCGAGCAGGCCGAGCGGCGCGCTGAACCGTTCGGAGAGCACCACGGCGAGCCCCAGCGCCGAGGTGAGCGCGAGCAGGAGCGTGAGCGTCAGCGTGAGCGCGTAGAGCTGCTTGAGCGCCTGGCGCGTGAACGCGACCTCCTGGTAGTCGCGGAAGCCGGCTTCCGCCTTCTCGATCTCCTGCGCGAGCGAACGCGGCACCGTCTCGATGGTCTGCAGGAAGCGCATCGGCTCGCGCCGGTCGCTGCTGTTCACCGGCACGACGACGCGGAGCCGGAATCCGCCGGAGGGAATCGGGTCGACCGCCGAGTACGGAAGCTGCAGGCGCGCGCGGCGCATCGCCTGCTGGGGAGGCGGTTCCGGCGACACCGCTCCCGCTGCCGTGCCGGCGACCGCGAGCACGCCGCCCGACGCCGAGAAGAGCGCTGCCTCGGACACCCCGAGCTGCTCGGTCGCGCGCGACAACGCGATCGCGGGCTGTCCGGTCGCCTCCCCGAGCTGCTCGGCGATCTGCGTGGCCTTGGCCGCCGCCTCGCGCGCGAGGTAGTCGAGCGCGTTGCGGCCGAGCGCGAGGCCGCCTTCGAGCGCGCGGTCGACGCGCACGTCGAACCAGCTCTCGATCGAGCGGCCGAGGAACTGCACCGACACCGCGTAGACGAGCGCTCCGGGCAGCACCGCCACCAGCGCGAACAGCAGCACGAGGCGCGCGGCGAGACGCGAGCCGAACACGCCCCGGCGGTAGCTCCGGCGCAGCCGCCAGAGCTGCCAGCCGACGACTGCCATCAGCAGCGCGACCAGCGCGACGTTGACGACGACCAGCGTGTCGTAGCCGCGCGCGAAGACCTGCGTGTTCTCGGTCGCGGTCGCGAGCAGGAACAGCGCGATGACCGACAGCGTCGCCGACGCGAGCAGGAGCCAGCGCAGGCCGCGCGGCGAGAAGAGTCCGGTCATGCGGAGGCCACGCGCGACCGCACGCCGGGTCGGCGGTCCGCCCGGACGGCGGCGCGCAAGAGCATCGAACGCATCGCGGTCGTCACGGCGTGAACGGGAAGCGCAGCCAGTCGCTTGCGAGCTGCCACTCGCGCGAGGCCAGCGCGTTCACCTGGAACGGCTTCGGAAGCTGGTTGACGTCGAGCCGCAGCCTCACCGACGCCTGGTAGCGCGTGCCGGGCTGCAGCTCGTCCATCCTCGCGACCGGACGCGAGTTCACGCGCCCGATCAGGCGCTCGACCTCCGCGATCGAGGCGAGGTTCTGCGCGAACAACCCGCTCGCGACGCGGTACTGCTGCGTGAGCGGCGCGTAGGACACGCGCCAGGTGGTCGTCGAGGCGAGCACCTTCTCGTCGAGCCAGTACCAGCGCGGGCGCGCGAGTTCGAACTCGAGCACGAAGTAGAGCGGCACGCCCTTCTGCAGCGCCTCGTCGAGCGTGGGGTTGAACGAGATCTCGAACTCCGCATTGAGCAGGACCTCGCCGTCCTCGACGCGCAGTTCCGCGCCCTTCACCGGGATCGTGTCCGCGCGCGCGGCCGGCGCGAGCGGCGCGCACGCAGCCGCGGCGAGACACGCGAGCGCGCGCCGCCGCCCGGGATCGTCGGGCGCGGCAGGTCGGATCGGAGGGGGCCGGGTCGTCATGCCGCGAGCGAGAGCGGATCCCGGGTCGCGCGTCCGCGCTTCGGGCGCCGCGGGGGCGTCACGCCTTGCGGAAACGCGCGTAGAAGAAACCGTCCTGATTGTGCGGCGCACCCGGGAGCGATGGCAAGAGTTGCCCCCCCGAGGAGTCGACTCCGGCGGGGAATTCGCAGCTTTCGCGCAACGCATCGGAGGTCCTGCCGGCGAACGCCGCAGCCTGCGCCTCGTTCTCCTCGACGAAAACCGAGCAGGTCGCGTACAGAAGCGTGCCTCCGCGGGCGAGGCAGCGCCAGAGCGCGTCGAGCATCGCCGCCTGCGCGGCGGCGAACGCGGCGACGTCGCTCGCGCGGCGCCGCCACTTGACGTCGGGGTGGCGGCGCACGATGCCCGATGCCGTGCAGGGCACGTCCGCGAGGATGCGGTCGAACGCCCGCCCGTCCCACCACGTCGCCGATGCGGCGGCATCTCCCGCCACGACGCTCGCGCGGCGATCGTCGAGCGAAAGACGCGCAAGGTTCTCGCGTACGCGCGCGAGCCTCGCCTCGTCGCTGTCGAGCGCGACCAGGTCCACATCCGCACGCTCGAGGATGTGCGTCGACTTTCCTCCCGGTGCCGCGCAGGCGTCGAGCACGCGCTCGCCGTCGCGCGCGCCGAGGAGAGGCGCGGCGAGTTGCGCCCCCGCGTCCTGCACCGAGAATGCGCCGTCCTCGTAGCCCGGCAACTCGCGCACCGGCCGCGGCGGCGCGACGATCAGTCCGGCTTCGCCGACCGGCTCGCAGTCGTTGCCCGCGGCGCGCAGCCGGTCGCGCAGCTCTTCGCGCGAGTTCACGCGGACGTTGGCGCGAAGCGTGAGCGGCGCATGCTCGTTTCCGGCAGAGAGGATGCGCTCCCACTCCCGCGGCCAGTCGCTGCGCACGCGCGAAATCCACCAGCGCGGGTACGACCATCGGCCCACCGGCGTGGCGGTCACCGCCTCGATCACCGCGTCGCGCTCGCGCAGGTAGCGGCGCAAGAGGGCGTTCGCGAGACCCTTCGCCTGCGGGCGCACCGCGTCGCCCACCGCCGCCACCGCGCGGTCGACCACCGCGTGCGGCTCCGCGCGCAGGTGATCGAGCTGGTAGAGCGCGACGGCCAGGATCGCAGTGAGCCGGGGATCGCCGGGCGGCTTGTGCGCGAGCGCGCGCACGATCGCCTCGAGCGTGCCCCAGTGACGCAGCGTGCCGTAGGCGAGCTCCTGCACGAACGCGCGCGCCGGCGTCGCGCCCGCGCCGGAGAGTTCGAGCGCGCGGGCGAGCGTCTCCCCGCTCATCACCCTCAGGATGGCGTCCGCCGCCTGCCGCTGCGACTCGTCCATCGCCGCTCAGGAGCGCCGGTCCGCCGTGCCCGCGGCGAATCGGGCTCCCGGGGTGATCGCGCGACCGGCCGCGAACGCGGCGGCCGCCATGCGCCGGCCGCCGGCTGGTTGCACCTCGATCACGCGCAGCGCACCGCCGCCTTCGGTGTCACCGCAGGCCACGGCGATGCCGTCGGGGCCGACCGAGAGCACTTCGCCGGGCGCACCGGCCTGCGAAAGCTCCACCGGGTGCGCCCGCCACAGCTTCACCGCTTCGCCTGCGAAGCTCGCGTGCGCGCCGGGCACCGGATCGAAGGCGCGAACCTGCCGGTCGATCGCGACCGCTCCGCGATTCCAGTCGATCGCGGCGTCGCGCCGCTCGATCTTCGACGCGTAGGTCGCGCCCTCGCCGGGCTGTGGCGTCGAGGCGAGTGCGCCGTCGCGCGCAAGCCTCGCCAGCGTGGCGACGATCGCCTTCGCTCCCGCCTCGGCCAGGCGGTCGTGCAGCGTCCCGGCGGTGTCCCGCTCGCGGATCGGCACGTCGACCACGTCGACGACCGGTCCGGTATCGAGCCCGGCGTCCATCTGCATGATCGTGATCGCGGTCAGCGCGTCGCCGGCCTCGATCGCCCGGACGATCGGTGCAGCGCCGCGCCACCGGGGGAGCCTGGAAGCGTGGATGTTGAGACAGCCGTGGCGTGGCCAGGCGAGCACAGCGGGGGGCAGGATCAGCCCGTAGGCCGCAACCACCAGCACGTCGAGCGGGATCGCGAGCGCCGCTGCCCTGTCGGCGTCGGTGCGCAGCGTGGCCGGTTGCAGCACCGGGCTCCCCAGCGATTCGGCCAGGGCCTTCACCGGGGACACCGAGACCGCGAGCCCTCGGCCTTTCGGCCTATCGGGCTGCGAGAGGACGAGCGGTATCGTGAACCCCGCGCTCGCGATCGCTTCGAGCGAACGGGCAGCGAATGCCGGGGTTCCCGCAAAACCGACGCGCAACGTGCCGATCACGATTCTCCCGCTGGGCGCTCGCGCGGTCCCCGCCGCTCGCCTGCGCGGCGGGCGGGCAGGGCCGCGCCTAGGGAAGCTCTGCGAAAGTGGGCGCGGGCGCGACGCGAATGCCGGAGATGATCACGAGGCGCCGACCGCAGGGTGTGGCAGGCACCCCACCCAAGGTCGGCAACGATGTGAGCGCTCCGGCATTCAC
>JADLBN010000214.1 GCA_020847675.1 Burkholderiales bacterium
GCAGCGAGCTCGAGTTCGCGGGGCGCGGCGTCCCGGGCGACCAGCGAATAGAAGAAATAGCTCGGCTGGCCGTCGAAGTTGTCGGCGTGGCCGAGCAGCAGCCGGCCAGTCCATCTCCCGCCGGGGCCCGGCTTGCTGACGGTCGCGCGCGGCTCGGGGGGTCCCTTGGTCGCGATGGCTTCGGCCGAGGCCAGGTCGCGGACGACCTTCGCCTGCACGACGACGGGGGTTCCGTCCGCGAGCCTCTCCGCACCGGCGCCGCGCAGCACGAACCGCTTTGCGTCTGTGACCAGCACCGGGAAGCGGTGCACGGCATTGCGGGCCGGATCCTCGACGATCAGCGACCGGACCCGGCCGGCGATTTGGGCGACCGGTGCGTCGGCCGGGATCGCAGGAGTCTGCGCGAACGCCAGGCCGGGTGCGAGGACGACGAAGCCGGCGAGCCAGTGAACGCGCATGGGGCGAGCGTACCGTCGAAACGGGCCGATCGGCGTTCGCACGGTCCGTGCAACGCTCATGCTCGCCGATCGTCCCCGGCCGAAGCGTTACCGGCGCAGGCGGGACGCCTCCTCCGGAGGGCGCACGCGGCGGAAGCTCGCGAGCAGCAGGAGGTCGTAGACGATCTTCAGCGCACCCGCGGCTACCAGGGGCCACCCGAACGAGGACAGGCCGAGGAGCCAGCCGGAGAGGAACGGGCTCATCGCCGAGGCGAGGCTGCGCGGCACCGTCGTGAGGCTCGCAGCCGCGGGCCGCTCCGCGGGCGGCACGATCGCCATCACGTACGAGCTGCGCGTGGGCACGTCCATCTGCGACAGCGCGCTCCGCACCAGCAGCAGCGCGATCACGCCGCCGAGCGAGGGCACGAACGGAATCGCGACGAGGCACAGGTTCGCGGGCAGGTGCGTGAACACCATCGTGTTGACCAGCCCGATGCGCCCGGCGATGCGGACGGCGGCGAGGTAGGAGATGGACGAGAGCACGCCGGTCCAGAAGAAGAGCGTGCCCGCAGCGGCAAGCGGCATCTCGAATCGCTGGAAGAGCCACAGCGCGACCATCGACTGCACGACGAAGCCGCCGCCGAAGGCGTCGATGCTGAAGAGCGCGGCGAGCGCGTAGACCCTGCGTTTCGATTCCGCGAGCGGAGCCGCGGTCGATCTCGCGCCGGACGAGAGCGTCGGCGGCAGGCCGCGGTAGACGAGCGCCGCCGCGAAGGCGAGCAGCGCGTAGAGGACGAACATCCCCTGCATCGCGGCGCGCAATGACACGCCGAGCGCGGGCGCGGCGATTGCCGGGAGCCCGGCGGCGAGCGCGCCGACCGCGGCCGAGAGCGTTCCGGTCAGGCTGTAGCTCGCGAACACGGCGGTGCGCCGTTCGTCTTCGGCGAGCCTGGCGAGCAGCGCGTGCTCGAGCGGCAGGAACACGCTCACGTCGCCGTTCGACGGGTTGAGCGTGCCGACGACCGCGATGGCGAGGAGCGGCCAGAACGCGGTGAGCGCTGCGAATCCGATGCCCGTGCCGGCCATCAGCGCGGTCGCGGCGATGAGGAGCGAACGGAACGCGAACGGCGCCGCGTAGCGGCCGACCGCGAGCGTGAGTACCCCGGAGCCCAGCAGCGTCGCGGTCGCGACGATGCCGACCTCCAGCGGGCTGAAGCCGAGATCGAGCAGGAAGAGCGGCAGGAGCAGGCTCACGTAGCCGTCGCCGAACGCGCGCAGCCCGCGCGTCACGAGGAGGCGGCGAATGGGGGATCGGCTGTCCGCCATGGCGCATGACGCGCCGCGCGGGGAGTGCGGCGCGGGCGCCCACAATGAGGCCGGCGGCGCGCGCCGGCAAGGGGCGCGCGCGCCTCGACTCGCGCACACGGCCGCGGCCGGGTCCGGGCCTCGCCCGAAGACAGGTCAGGACGCGCGCGGACCCGCGGCGCCGTCGAACGGGCCTACTCCGGCTGGATCCCGGCGTCCTTCATGATCTTGTGCCACTTGGCGGTCTCGCGCGACATCATCGCGGCGAAGTCCTGCGCCGAGGTCCAGCGCGCCTCGACGCCCTGCGCGATCAGCTTCTGCTGGACTTCGGGAAGCTGCATCACCTTCGCGATCTCGTCGTGCAGGCGCGCGGTCACGGCAGCCGGCGTGCCGTTGGGCACGAGGATGCCGAGCCAGCCGGTCGCGTCGAAGCCGGGGAAACCGGACTCCGCGATCGTCGGCACGTCGGGAAGCGCAGGGCTCCGCTTGGGTGACGTGACGACCAGTCCGCGCACCTTGCCCCCCTTGATGTGCGGCATCCCCGAGGCGACTGACAGCGCCGCGAGCTGCACGTGCCCTCCGATCAGGTCGGTGATCGCGGGCGAGGCCCCCTTGTAGGGAACCTCGACCAGCTGGAAGCCGCCCTCCTGCATCAGGAGCGACACCGCGAGCTGCGGGAAGGTGCCGTGGCCGGCCGAACCGTAATTGACGCTGCCGGGGGCCGCCTTCGCCGCCGCGACGACGTCTGCGAGCGTGCGGAACTTCGAGTCGGCGCGCGTCATGATGAGAGAGGGGGAGCTCGCGACCTGGATCACCGGCGTCAGGTCCTTGAGCGTGTTGAGCGGCGGCGTCTTCATCGTGGCCGGCGCGATGATCATGTTGTCGGCCTGGCCCATCACGATGTCGTAGCCTTCGCTGGGCGCCTTCGCGGCCTCGGCGAGGCCGATCATCCCGGACGCGCCGGCCTTGTTGTCGACGACGACGGTCCAGCCGGTGGACTTCGCGAGTTCGCCCGCAACGAGGCGCGAGACGAAGTCGGTGCCGCCCCCCGGCGGGAACGGCACGATCATGCGGATCGGCCTGGCGGGCCAGGTCTGGGCGTGGAGCGGCGCGGCGAGTCCTGCGAGCGCAAGAAGGGCGACGATGACGCGAAACATCGGAAATCCTCCGTGGATGATTGCGGTCTCAGCCGACGGCGCGTCGCGCGTCGTCGAGCGTGTACTTGCGAAGCCTCGGGCCGGCCTTCATCACCTGCCCGGGGAGCGGCCTGCCGATCAGCGCCTCGACGCGCTTCGCGACGCCGATCAGCGCCGCGAGGTCGACGCCGGTGTCGTAGCCCGACTCCTCGAGCAGGTAGACCAGGTCCTCGGTGCAGACGTTCCCGGTCGCGCCCGGCGCGAACGGGCAGCCGCCGAGCCCTGCGATCGACGACTCGAACTCGCGGATGCCGAGTTCGAGGCCGATCACGACGTTCGCGAGCCCGATCCCGCGCGTGTTGTGGAAGTGCAGCGCGGTCGCGATCGACGGGAAACGCTCGCCGATCGCGCGCACGAGGCGGGCGACCGTCGGCGGCGTCGCCATGCCGGTCGTGTCGCCGAGCGTCAGCGTCCGGAAGCCCAGGTTCGCGTAGGTGTCGACGATGCGCAGCACCGCGTCGACCGCCACCTCGCCCTCGAACGGGCAGCCGAACGCGCAGGCGACCGCGCCGCGGATCGGCGCGCGTCCCGCGACGACCTCGTTCACCTCGCCCACGTTCGCGAGCGACTGCGCGATCGGTGCGTTCAGGTTGGCGCGGTTGTGCGATTCGGAGGCCGACACGAACACGACGATCTCGTCGACGCCGGCGGCGAGCGCGCGCTCGGCGCCGCGGGCGTTCGGCGCGAGCGCGGCGAGGTGCGCGTCGGCACGCCGCCGAAGAAGCGCGATCACCTCGGCCGCGTCGGCGAGCTGCGGCACCGCCTTCGGACTCACGAACGACGTCGCCTCGATGTGCGTGAGGCCGGCGGCGATCAGCGCGTCGATCACCTCGGCCTTGACTGCGGTCGGGATGAACTCGCGTTCGGCCTGGAAGCCGTCGCGCGTGCCGACTTCGGTGACGCGGACCTCGGGGCGCGAACTCGTCATGGCGCCATTCTAGGCCGCGCGTTGCCGGTGCAGCGCGGCGATCTCCGCGGACCCGTATCCCAGCTCGCTCAGGATCGCGTCGGTGTCGGCCCCGAGGTCCGGTGGCGGTCGGTGGATGCGGCAGGGGTCGTCGGTGAACTTGATCGGGAAACCCAGCACATCGAGCGGTCCGAGCCGCGGGTGATCGATGGTGATGCGCATCTGCTGGTGGCGCACCTGCGGATCGTCGAACACCTCGGGGAGAGTCAGCACGCGGCCGCAGGGCACGCCCGCGGCGTTGAGTGCGTCGAGCCAGTGCGCGACCGGACGCTTGCCGATCTCGGCGTTGACCAGCGCATTGATCGCGTCGCGGCGCTCGAAGCGGTCGCGGTTGGTGCGGAACTCGGGGTGCTCGCGCAGATGCCCGAGTCCCAGCGCGTCGAGGAGCTTGAAGTAGACCTGGTCGTTCGACGGCGCGATCGCGACCTCGCCGTCGGATGCGCGGAACAGGCCGTAGGGCGCGACCAGTGCGTGATCGTTGCCGGTGCGCAGCGGCTGTTCGCCGGTCTCGAACGTGTGGGTCGCGAGGAAGGCGAGGTTCGCGATCAGCGCATCGGTCAGCGCGACCGACACCTCCTCGCCCTCGCCGGTGCGTGCGCGGCGCACGAGCGCGGCGCACACGCCCATCGCCGCGTACGCGCCGGCGATCAGGTCGGACAGCGGCGGGGCGGCACGCGCCGGAGCCTCGCCCTCGGCGCCGTTCACGCTCATGAAGCCGCTCATCGCCTGCGCGATGAAGTCGAACGACGGACGGTCGCGGTAGGGCCCGTCGTTGCCGAAGCCGGTGACGTGCGCGACGACGAGGCCCGGCTTCAGCCGTTCGAGGTCCGCGCGCGCGAGGCCGATCTTCGCCATCACGCCGGGGCGGAAGTTGTCGAGCACGACGTCGGCAGTCGCGATCAGCCGCCGCAGCACCGCCTTGCCCTCCGCGCTGCGGAGATCGAGCGTGAGCGAGCGCTTGTTGCGGTTGAACGACGCGAAGTACAGTCCGAAGCCATCGCGCTGGATGCCCTGGCGGCGCACCGGGTCGCCGTCCTCGACGTCTTCGACCTTGATCACCTCCGCGCCCATGTCGGCGAGGAACATCGAGCAGAACGGGCCGGAGAGGATGCGGGAGAGGTCGACGACGCGGATGCCTTGCAGTTGCATGGGAGGATCGGGATTCGGGGTGGGACCCGACATTCTCACAGATCGCCGGTCCCGGCGGCGCGATGCCGGACGCGAAGACATCGCTGCGACAGGGTTTCCGGAGACCTGCCTCGTCGCGGCGGCATCGGACGCGTACCGCGCGGGCGAGCTATGCTTGCGCCATGCCGCCGGCAGGGCGGGCGAGCGCGATGAGCGATTCCGACTTCTACGACCGGCTGCCCGTCTTCGACGGCTTCACCGACGTCGTCGATCCGTCGCGCTACCGGCCGCTTCCGGTCTCGTGGTGGGTCGGTATGACCGACGTCGTCGGATCGACCCGCGCGATCGACGAGGGCCGCTACAAGGCGGTGAACACGGTCGGCGCCTCGGTGATCTCGGCGGTGTCGAATGCGCTCGGGAACCGGCGCTTTCCGTTCGTGTTCGGCGGCGACGGCGCGAGCTTCGCGGTGAGCGGTGAGGATGCCGCGAAGGCGCGAGAGGCGCTCTCGGCGACCGTCACCTGGTCGGAAGAGGCGATGGACCTGCCGCTTCGCGCGGCAATGATCCCGATCGCGGCGATCGAGGCGGCGGAATTCGCGGTCGGCGTCGCCCGCTATGCGCCGTCGCGCAACGTCGCCTACGCGATGTTCGCCGGCGGCGGCCTCGCCTGGGCCGAGCGGGCGATGAAGGCGGGCGAATACGCGGTCGCGCCTGCGCCGGCCGGCGCGCGTCCGGACCTCACCGGCCTGTCGTGCCGCTGGAGCGACTTTCCCGCGACGCGGGGCACCATGCTTTCGCTCATGGTCGCTCCGGTCGGCCGCGCCGGCGAGGCGTTCCGCGCGCTGGTGACCTCTCTCATCCGGGAGATAGACGCAAGCGGCGAGGCGGTGCGCCCGATGCCGGCGGCTCCGCCCGGCACGGCGTGGCCGGCGGGACTCCAGATCGAGGCAAGCGCGCAGCGGCGCCCCGGCGAGTCGATGGCGCTCGCAAGGCTGCGCGTGCGGGCGCGGGCGTTCCTCGCGCACGCCATCTTCAAGGCCGGCGTGAAGGTCGGCGGCTTCGACCCCGCGCGTTACCTGGTCGAGACGATCGAGAACTCGGACTTCCGCAAGTACGACGATCACCTGCGCATGACGATCGACTGCACCACGGCGCTCGCGGACCGTCTGCAGGCGAAGCTGGAACGCGCGCGCGCCGACGGCATTGCGAGGTTCGGGTTGCACCGCCAGGCTTCCGCGATCATGACCTGCGTCGTGCCCACCCCGACGCGCAGTGACCACATCCATTTCATCGACGGCGCCGGCGGCGGTTACGCGCTCGCCGCGCGCGCGATGAAGGCGTCCTGACCGGGTCGCGCCGCGCCACCCGGGAAGTTGGCGGCAATGGAACCGGGGGCGGACTCCGGAAAGTCGGGTCTGACCCCGAACGCTCACGCAGCGATCGGCATGGGCTTCGCGGCGGGAGTCCGGAAGGCCGCCAGCAGCTCCGCCTCTCTCTCCCGCGCCGCCTCCAGGTTGCGAAGTTTCACGTGGCCGTAACCGCGGATCGAGGCCGGGATCGACGCGATCTCGGCGGCGAGTTCGACGCTGTCGCGGCCGAGGCTGCGCAGGAGTTCGTCGATCGTGCGTTCGTAGTCGGCGACGAGCTGCCGTTCGAGCCTGCGCTCCGCGCTGTGGCCGAACGGGTCGAGCCAGGTGCCGCGCAGGCCCTTGAAGCGTGCCAGCAGCTTCAACGCGTGGCGCATCCACGGGCCGTAGCTGCGCTTGACCGGGGCTCCGGTGACTTTGTCCGCCTTCACCCACAGCGGCGGCGCCATGTGGTAGCGCAACCGGTAGTCGCCCTCGAACGCGGCGGCGACCTGGCGCTCGAACTCGCCATCGGCGAACAGGCGCGCGACCTCGTATTCGTCCTTGATCGCGAGCAGCTTGAAGTAGTTGCGCGCCACCGCCTCGGTGAGGCGCGTTCCGGCCGCGGCGCGCCCCTCGGCGGCGCGCACCCGGGCGACGAAGTCGGCGTAGCGCCGCGCGTATGCCGCGTTCTGATAGCCGGTGAGGTATTCGACCCGCCGCGCGATCACCGCGTCGAGGTCGAGCGACAGCACGCGATCGCTTCCGGCGTCGACGCCAGCCGGCTTCGCGAGTTTCTCGATCGCGTCCGGATCGCAGTACGCGAGGCGCCCCCAGGCGAACGCGTTTCGGTTGGTCTCGACCGCGGCGCCGTTCAGCTCGATCGCGCGCAGGATCGCTTCGCGCGAGACCGGCACGAGGCCCATCTGGAACGCGTAGCCCAGCAGGAAGATGTTGGTGGCGAGCGAGTCGCCGAGGAGCGAGGTCACCAGCCGGGTCGCGTCGACGGACTTCGCCGCGTCGGCGCCGATCGCCTCGCGCAGGCCGTCCGCCATCGCGTCCCACGGCGTCGCCAGGTCCGGGTTGCGGATGAACGCGACGGTCGTCATGCGGTTGGTGTTGAGCACCGCTCGCGTCACACCGCGCTGCATGCGCGTCATGATCGCGTTCTCGGCGACCACCAGCAGGTCGCTGCCGATCACCGCGTTTGCCTCTCCCGCCGCGATGCGGATCGTGGACAAGTCCTCGGGCCGCGCGCCGATGCGCACGTAGGTGGTGACTGCGCCGCCCTTCTGCGCGACGCCGGTCATGTCGAGCACCGAGACGCCCTTGCCTTCGAGGTGCGCGGCCATGCCGAGGAGCGCGCCCACGGTGATGATCCCGGTGCCGCCGACGCCGGCGACGACGATCGAGTACGGCCGGTCCAGCGCAGGCAACGCCGGATCCGGGAGTTTCGAGAAGCGCTCGTCGGCCGCGTTCTGCGCCTTGCCGCGCCTCGGGGTACCGCCCTCGACGCTCACGAAGCTCGGGCAGAAGCCGTTCTGGCAGGAGAAGTCCTTGTTGCAGGAGCTCTGGTCGATCGCGCGCTTGCGGCCGAACTCGGTGTCGACCGGGATCACCGACACGCAGTTCGACTTGACGCTGCAGTCGCCGCAGCCTTCGCACACGCGCGTGTTGATGAACGAGCGGCGCGGCGGGTCGGGGAACCGGCCGCGCTTGCGCCGGCGCCGCTTCTCGGCGGCACAGGTCTGGTCGTACACCAGCGCCGACACGCCGCCGGTCGCGCGGAGCTCGCGCTGGACCGCGTCGAGATGGTCGCGGTGGCGCACCGTCACGCCGCGCGCGAACGCGGTTGCCTTGCCGTACTTCTCCGGCTGGTCGGTCACGACGACGATCGCTCCGACGCCCTCGGCTTCGAGCTGGCGGGTGAGCGCCGGCACGTTGAGCGGACCCGGCAGCGGCTGGCCGCCGGTGGCGGCGGTGGCATCGTTGTAGAGGATCTTGAACGTGATCGGGACGTTCGCCGCGACCGCCGCGCGGACCGCGAGCAACCCCGAGTGGTAGTAGGTGCCGTCGCCCATGTTGGCGAACACGTGCGGCATGTCGGTGAACGGCGCGTGGCCGACCCAGGCCGCGCCCTCGGTGCCCATCGGCGAGAAGACCTTGTTGCCGGGGAAGATGTAGGTCGCCATGAAATGGCAGCCGACACCGGCGATCGCCTCGCTCCCCTCGGGCACGCGCGTGCTGCTGTTGTGCGGGCAGCCGGAGCAGAACCACGGCACGCGTCCGGCGTCGGACAGGTAGCCGCGCAACTGCGGCGAGAGCGACGGCTTCGCGAGCGCCTCCTCCTTCGCGCGGAGCCAGGCGACGCGCTCGTCGAGGCGCGGATCGGCGTGGAAGCGCCGGAGCCGCGCGGCGAGCGCGAGAGCGACCTGCTCCGCGTTGAGCTCGCCGTGCGGCGGCAGCAGCCACTCGCCGGGGCCGTCGTCGGCGCGCTTGCCGAGGATGCGCGGGCGGCGCGCGTCCGGCCAGTGGTAGAGGATCGAGCGCAGCTGGTCCTCGATGACCGGACGCTTCTCCTCGACCACGAGGATCTCCTCGAGCCCGAGCGCGAAGGCGTGCACCGCCTGCGGCTCGAGCGGCCAGGTGAGTCCGAGCTTCAGCACGCGGATGCCGAGGGCCGCGGCGGCGCGCTCGTCGATGCCGAGGTGCGCGAGCGCCTGGCGCACGTCGAGCCACGACTTGCCGGCGGCGACGACACCGAGCCGCGCGTGCGGGCTGTCGTAGCCCAGGAAGTTGAGGCGGTTCGCGCGCGCGTAGGCGAGCACGGCGGGGAGCCGTTGGTCGTGGATGCGCCGCTCCATCGTGAGCGGCTGGTCGGGCAGCCGGATGCCGAGGCCGCCGGGGGGCAGCCGGAAGTCCTCGGGCAGCCGGATGTCGATGCGCGCGGGATCGACGCTGACCGAGGCCGAGCACTCGACCGTGTCGTCGAGCGCCTTGAACGCGGTCCACGAACCCGAGTAGCGCGACATCGCGAACGCGTGCAGACCGAGGTCGAGATACTCCTGCACGCCCGAGGGCGCGAGCACCGGGATCATCGGCGCGTGGAGCATGGTCTCGCTCTGCGTGGCGATGGTCGAACTGCGCGCCATGTGGTCGTCGCCGCAGACCAGCAGCACGCCGCCGCGCGGCGAGGCGCCCGCTGAATTGCCGTGCAGGAGCACGTCGCCGCAGCGCGCGAGCCCGGCCCATTTGCCGTACCACATGCCGAACACGCCTTCGTAGCGCGCGCGCGGGTCGAGCGCCACCTGCTGCGAACCCCACACGCCCATCGCGGCGAGCTCCTCGTTCTGCCCGGGCCGGAAATGGACGTGGTGGCGTGCGAGGAGGTCGTGCGCCTCCCACAGCGTCTTGTCCATGTTGTTGAGCGGCGAGCCCTGGAAGCCGGAGACGAAGCCGGCGGTGTTCCAGCCGGCGGCCGCGTCGCGCAGGCGCTGCACGATCAGGAGCCGGGTGAGCGCCTGGATCCCGGTCAGGTAGACGCGCCCGCTCTCGAGCGTGTACTTGTCGTCGAGGGTGACTTCGGCGAGCGCCATCGGCGGGCCTTCAGAGGACCTTGCCCGGGTTCATCAGGTTGCGCGGGTCGAGCGTCGCCTTGAGCGAACGCATGACCTCGACCGTCTCCGCTCCGAATTCCTCGACCAGGAACTCGCGCTTGCCGAGGCCGATGCCGTGCTCGCCGGTGCAAGTACCACCCATCGCGAGCGCGCGACGCACCAGCCGCGCGTTGAGCGCCCAGGCCTCGTCGAGGTCGGCGTCGCTTCCGGGATCGACGAGGATCATCAGGTGGAAGTTCCCGTCGCCGACGTGGCCGAACAACGGGATCGGCATGCTCGCGCGCGCGATGTCGGCCCGGGTCTCCTCGATGCACCGGGCGAGCTTCGAGATCGGGACGCAGACGTCGGTGGCGATCATGCGGCTGCCCTTGCGCAACTGCAGACAGGCGAAGTACGCGTCGTGTCGCGCCTGCCACAGCTTCGTGCGTTCCTCGGGGAGCGTCGACCACGCGAAATCCCTGCCGCCGTGCGAGCGCGCGATCGCCTGCATCGCCTTCGCCTGCTCCTCGACGCCGGACACGGTGCCGTGGAACTCGTACCAGAGTGTCGGGGCCTCCGCGAGGGTGAGCTTGCTGTAGCGGTTCACCGCGCCCACCGTCAGCGCGTCGAGCAATTCGACCCTTGCGACCGGGATGCCGCACTGGATCGCCTCGATCACGGACTCCACCGCGGCGGCGACCGTCGGGAACGCGCACACGGCGGCGGAAATACCCTCGGGGACCGGGTGGAGCCGCAGCGTGAGCTCGACCAGGATGCCCAGCGTCCCTTCCGCGCCGACGAACAGGCGCGTGAGGTCGTAGCCGGCCGCGGACTTGCGCGCGCGGCCCCCTGTGCGGATCATGCGGCCGTCGGCGAGCACGACGGTCGCGCCGAGGACGTTCTCGCGCATCGTGCCGTAGCGCACCGCGTTGGTGCCCGACGCGCGGGTCGAGGCCATGCCGCCCAGCGTCGCGTCGGCGCCCGGATCGATCGGGAAGAACAGGCCCTGGTCGCGCACGTGGGCGTTGAGTTGCTTGCGCGTGACTCCCGGCTCCACGCGGACATCGAGATCGTCCGCGTTGATCTCGAGCACGCGGTTCATGCGCGAGAGATCGAGACACACGCCGCCTTCGGACGCGAGGACGTGTCCTTCCACCGACGTTCCCACGCCGTAGGGGATCATCGGCACGCCGTGATGCGCGCAGGCGCGCACGATCGCCACGACCTCGGCGGCGGTTTCGGGAAACACCACCGCGTCGGGCGGCGTCGCCGGATAGCTCGAGATGTCGGTCCCGTGGTGCTCGCGCACCTGACGCGACGTCACCAGGCGCTCGCCGAGGAGCGCGCGAAGTTCGTCGGTCAGCGGCGCCGTCAGCGACGACGTGCGGTTCGCCCGCCCGCGCAGCTCGGACCAGTGGGCGGTGGTCGAAGCCGGCGTTGCGGCATGCATGACCTTCCTCCTTCCGGCAGGGCGCCGACCCCCGGTGTCAGACACGGTGTCTGACACCGTGTCTGACACCGGGGGTCGGGTTGACATCGGGCGACCGGCACGGCAGCATACCAAACAACTGTTTGTTTTGGGAAGCCCCCCGATGCCCGCCGTCGCCCGCCCGAGTCCGGCCACCGCGCCCCGCGCCGACAACCGGCTGCCGCTGATCCTCGACGCGGCGGCCGGATTCTTCGCGGACAAAGGCTACGGCTACACCTCGATGCGCGACATCGCCGGTGCGGCGGGCATGCTGCCCGGGTCGCTCTACTACCACTTCGCGTCGAAGGAAGAGTTGCTGGTCGCCGTCTACGCGGAGGGCGTGCGCCGGATCAAGGCCGCCGTCGCTCCCGCACTCGCGCGCGACGGCGACCCGTGGGAGCGGCTCGAGCAGGTCTGCGCGGCGCACCTCGCGGCGCTCCTCGAGGACAGCGACTACGGCCAGGTGGTGGTCCGTGTCCGCCCCGACGATGCGCCCGTGGTCGCGGCGCAACTGGTCGCCCTGCGCGACGAATACGAGCGCACGTTCTCGCAGGCGGTCGCAGGACTGCCGCTGCCGCCGCGCACCGACCGCCGCGCGCTGCGGCTCATGCTGCTCGGCGCGCTCAACTGGTCGCAGACCTGGTACCGCACGGGCAAGGAGTCGCCGCAGTCGCTCGCGCGCCGCTTCGTCCGCCTCCTGCGCGACCCGCTCGAAAGCTGACGCACCTGCCCTCGCGCACGCCATGGACACTCCTCCGAAGATCCTCATCACCAAGATCGGCCTCGACGGCCACGACCGCGGCAGTCGCATCGTCGCGGCGCACCTGCGCGATGTCGGCATGGAGGTCGTCTACACGCCGCCCTGGCAGGAGATTCCCGCGGTGGTCAAGCTCGCGGTGGAGGAGGACGTCGACGTGATCGGCGTGTCGTCGCTCGCGACCGATCACCTGATCGTGCCCAAGCTGATGGCGGCGTTGCGCGAGGCCGGGGTGGGCGACGTCGCGGTGATCGTCGGCGGCATCGTGCCCGACGAGGACGAGAAGGCGCTCATCGACGCTGGCGTCGCGCGCGTGTTCCACCCCGGCGCGCCGCTCGGCGAGATCTCGAGCTACGTGGCAGCCGCTGCCGCACGCGTGCGCGCCGCGCGCTTCCCCACCTGACATCAGGCGCCGATCCGATGAACAAACCGCTCCCCGACCCGGTCCCCGCCACCGCCGAAGAGGCGCTCGTCCGCTGGGAGGCCGAGTACGCCGCTCAGATCGGCGGGGAATCGCCGGTGCACAACCGATCCGGCATCGCGATCAAGCCGCTCTACACGCCGCTCGACGTCGATCCCTCGCGTTTCGACGGCGAGGTGGGTTTTCCCGGGCAGCCGCCCTACACGCGCGGCATCTACGCGACGATGCACCGCGGGCGAACCTGGACGCAGCGCCAGTTGATCGGGCTGGGGACGCCCGCCGCCTACAACGCGCGGCTTCGCGACATCCTGGACCAGGGCGCGAGCGCGGTGTCGCTCATCCCCTGCAACTCGGTGTTCCGCGGCTACGACATGGACGAGGTCGATGCCGAACTCCTCGGCACCTGCGGTGTCGTCGCCAACAGCGCCGACCACATGGCGACCTGCCTCGAAGGCGTCGACCTCGCCACGACCTCCTGCGCGATGAACGACCCGTCGCCGTTCACGCTGCTTGCGTTCATGCTCGCGGCCGCGAAGCGGCGCGGCGTCGATCCGCGCTCGCTCTCCGGCACGTCGAACCAGAGCGACTGCCTGTCGCACTACGTCGCGAACCACATGTTCTTCCGGCTCGCGCTGCCGGGCGCGCGGCGACTGCTGGTCGACCACATCGCCTGGTGCGGCGAGCACCTGCCCCGCTGGAACCCCCTGTCGGTGGTCGGCCAGCACATGCAGCAGGCCGGCGCGACGCCGGCCGAGGCGCTCGGCTTCACGCTCGCCTCCGCGCTGCAGTACGCCGACGACTGCGTCGCCGCCGGAATGTCGCCCGACGCCTTCCTGCCGCGCTTCACGTTCTTCTTCGACATCTCGATTTCGTTCTTCGAGGAGGTCGCGAAGTTCCGGGCCGGGCGCCGCCTCTGGGCGCGGCTCGTGCGCGAGCGCTACGGCGCGCGCGACCCGCGTTCGTGGCGCTTCAAGTTCCACGGCCAGACTTCCGGTGTCGACCTCACCCGCCAGCAGCCGCTCAACAACATCGCGCGCGTGACCGCGCAGGCGATCGCCGGCATCTTCGGCGGCCTGCAGTCGCTCCACACCGACGCCTACGACGAGGCGCTCTCCTGTCCGACGCAGTTCGGCGCGCGCATCGCGGTCGCGACGCAGAACATCCTGCGCGAGGAGGCGCATCTCACCGACGTCATCGACCCGCTCGGCGGCAGCTGGTACGTCGAGGCGCTGACCGACGCGATGGAGGCGAAGGTGCTGGACGTGATGGCCGAGGTCGAGGCGGCGGGCGGCATGTACGCGGCGGTCGAATCGGGACTCGTCCAGCGGCGCATCGGCGAGTCTGCGCGCCGCTTCCAGGAGCGCATCGACCGCGGCGAGCAGACGCTCGTCGGCGTCAACGCGTACCAGGTGCCCGAGGAGCCGGACTCGCGCTCCGCGCTCGCGAAACCCGATCCCGGCGAGATGCGCGCGCACCTCGCGTCGTTTGCCGCATGGAAGGCGGCGCGCTCCGCGCAGTCGGTGGGCCGCGCGCTCGACGCGCTGGCGCGCGACGCGAACGACGCGCGCGCGAACCTGTACGCGCGTGTCGTCGAGGCGGCCGAGGCCGGCTGCACCCACGGAGAGATCTGCGGCACGCTGAGGCGCGAGCTGGGCTTCGGCCACCCGCTCGTCGTCGTCTGAAGGCGCGGGCATGAGCACCGCGAGCGGCCGCGCCACCCCGCGGGGCCTCGCCGAGAAGGTCCGAAGCATCCGCGCCGGACAGCGCGCGGCGATTGCGCGCGCCATCACCGAACTCGAGAACGGGCTGCCTTCGGCCGCGGCCCTGTCGGCGGCCCTGGAGAGCTTCGCCGGGCGGGCGCAGGTCGTCGGCGTCACCGGGCCGCCCGGAGCGGGAAAGTCCACGCTGGTCGACGCGCTGGTGCGCGAGTGCGTCTCGCGCGGCCGGCGCGTCGCGGTGGTCGCGATCGACCCGTCGAGCCCGATCACCGGCGGCGCGGTGCTCGGCGATCGCATCCGGATGGGCGCGGCCGGCAGCGACGACGCGGTGTTCATCCGTTCGCTCGCGTCGCGCGGGCACGCGGGCGGCCTCGCGCGGCCGGTGCGGCGCATCGTCGACCTGCTCGACGCCGCCGGGTTCGACGAGATCGTGGTCGAGACGGTCGGCGCGGGACAGTCCGACGTCGACATCGCCTCGCTCGCCGACGCGAGCCTCGTGCTGTGCCCGCCGGGTCTGGGCGACGACGTGCAGGCGATCAAGGCCGGCATCCTCGAGATCGCCGACCTCCTGGTGGTCAGCAAGGGCGATCTCCCGCAGGCCGAACGCGCCGAGCGCGACCTGAAGGACATGCTGCACCTGCGCGCGCCGTGCGAAGGCTGGCGCACGCGCGTGCTGCGGACGTCCGCCACGACCGGCGAGGGCATCGCGGCGCTGGCGGATGCGCTGGACACCCACAGGGCCGAGGTCGGCGCCGGCCGGCGCCACGCCCGGGGCGCATCCCCCGCGCACGCCGATCCGCAGGCCGAGCTGCGCGGCTTCGGCGAGCGCGATCCCTGGCAGCAGCACACCGCGATCCGGTTCGTCGAGGGCGGACCCGGGCGCGCGACGATGTCGATGCGCGTGGGCCGGGAGCACCTCAACTTCAACGGCAAATGCCACGGCGGCGCGATCTTCTCGCTCGCCGACAGCGCTTTCGGCCTCGCGTCGAACTCGCACGGCGTGGTGGCGGTGGGAATCGACACCCACGCGACCTTCGAGCTCGCGGTCGGCGAGGGTGACCTCCTGGTCGCCCGCGCGATCGAGACGAGCCGCAGCGCGAGGATCGCGGTCTATCGCGTCGACGTCACGCGCGAAGACGGTTCGCGGGTGTCGTCGTTCACCGGCACCGTCTACCGGACACGGCGGCGCCACGATGGCGGCGCCCCCGAAGGCGCGGCGTAGCCAAGCGAGGCGCGGTCCGGTCTCCGCCCGTCCCATCCGGCTTCCCCGGAATCCGGCGGCGTCCCGATCGCGCGGGCGCCGCGGCGCGAGCGCCCATGCGCGCCGCCGATCGCGGTAAGCTCCCGGCCGTCGCGACCTCCCGTTGCCGGAGGGCCCCCCTATGCCGACCGTTCCCAGCACCCGTTCCTCTGCGCGCGCACGCGCGGCGGCGCGCCCGAACGGCGCCCTCATGACGCTGCTCGTGTTCGTGCTGCTCGCCGGGCTCCCGCTCGCCGTGTGGCTCGATCTTCGCAACCTCACCGAGCAGGCGCTGCGTCGACAGGCGAGCGACCTCAACTCGGTGATCACCAGCATGCGGAACTACTACGCCACCAACGTCGTGGCGCGCGTGCTCGCGAATCACGGCGGACCGACGCAGGTCACGCACACCTACGAAACGGTGCCCGGCGCGATCCCGATCCCGGCCACGCTCTCGCTCGAACTCGGACGGGTGATCAGCGAGAAGCAGCACAACATCAGCTACCGGTTCGTCTCCGACCACGCGTTCCGCAACCGCAAGCCGCACGAACTGGACGCCTTCGAGGCCGCGTCGCTCGCACAGCTCCGCGCGGACCCGGAGCGGACGATCGCCGACGTCCACGAGTCGCTGACCACGGAGCGGGTGCGCCTGATCGCGCCGGTGATCATGGGCGGCCCCTGCGTCGCCTGCCACAACACGCACGCGGAGAGCACCAAGACCGACTGGAAGGTCGGCGACGTCCGCGGCTTCCAGGAAGTCAGCATCGCCCAGCCGTTCGCCTACAACATCCTCTCGTTCAAGTACCTGCTCATGTACTTCGTGCTGCTCGCGGTCACCGGCGCGTCGGTCATCTGGACGCAGCGCCGGCAGGCCGCGCAGATCGACGGCATGAACCGGGAGCTCGAGACCGCGAACGAGTTCCTCGCGACGCTCTCGATGAAGATCTCGCGCTACCTGTCGCCGCAGATCTACAAGAGCATCTTCTCGGGGCAGCGCGACGTGGTGATCCAGACCGAGCGCAAGAAGCTCACGATCTTCTTCTCCGACATCAAGGACTTCACCGCGACGACCGAGCGGCTGCAGCCGGAGCAGATCACGCGCCTGCTGAACGAATATTTCACCGAGATGTCGGCGATCGCGCTCCGGCACGGGGGCACGATCGACAAGTTCGTCGGCGACGCGATGCTGATCTTCTTCGGCGACCCCGAGACGAAGGGCGAGGCCGAGGACGCCGCGGCGTGCCTGCGCATGGCGCTCGACATGCAGCACCGGATCGCGGAACTCGACGTCAAGTGGCGCAACGAGGGTGTCGAGTTCCCGTTCCGCGCACGCATGGGGATCAACACCGGCTTCTGCAACGTCGGCAACTTCGGCAGCGCCGACCGCATGGACTACACGATCATCGGCGCCGAGGCGAACCTGGCGGCCCGGCTGCAGTCGATCGCCGAGGCCGGCCAGATCGTGGTGAGCTACGAGACCTACGCGTTGACGCGCAAACTGGTCGACGCGCATCCGCTGCCTCCGATCACGATGAAGGGCATCAGCCGCGAGGTGGTTCCGTACGTCGTCGAGGGCATGCTCGACGCGGCGGGCAAGCGCATGGCGGTGTTCAGCGAGCACATGACCGGGCTCGACCTCTACTTCGACCCGACGATGGTCGACCCGAAGACCTCGGATCGCATCCGCGCGATCCTGAAGGATGCGCTCGACGCGCTCGACCGGGAGAAACGGCGCCGCTGAGCGTACGCCAGGATGCGGCGCGGCGCGCGGGCGACCGGAGGCGCCTGCCGGCGATCAGGGCGGCGCGGTCATCCAGGGGAAGCCGTCGCGCCCCATCTTGTAGCCCTGCAGGAACAGTTCGTTCATGTAGTTGCGGTCGAAGTCGTCGTGCCCTTCGAGGACGAACGAATCGGGAATGAACGCGATGCGCAGCGCCGAGCTGTCGCGCTCGGCGCGCGCGGCGATCTGGTAGAGGTTGCCGATGCCCTGCGTGTGGATGAGCGACGCGATCGCCGCGCCCGCGATCGCGACCGCGCTGCGCGGCACCTCGCGCGGCGGGATGTGCAGGCGCGCGTTGCGGATCACGTAGATGGTGCGCGAGCGGAACGCGAGGTCGGACAGCAGCACGTCGCGCGGCAGCAGGAACACCTGGGTCGTGGTGCCGCCGTCGACGTGCATCTCCTGGTAGCGCTTGCCGTCGACCGCCACGTCGATCATCGCCGGGGGCAGTTCGCCGGGGATCGCCGCGGACGCCACGAGGATGCGGCGCACGAGATCGAGCGTGCCCGCGGTGCGGACCTCGGCCATCAGCGTGAGGTTCCAGAACACGGTCCTGCGCGAGTCGAGGTCGGTGGTCGCGATCAGCAGCGTGCGCCCGCGCAGCGACTCGCGCGCGAGAGCCTCGATCACCTCCTGGGTGACGTTGGCCTCGACCAGTTGCCGGAGCGGCAGGTTGTCCGCGAGCGCATCGTCGAACAGCGCGGCACTGATGTTGCGCTCATTCAGGATGTCCTTCGACGTCACTTCGGTGTAGAGCCTGGTGAGCGTGCGGTCCCACTTGGAGCCCAGGAACGCGAACGGCGCCATCAGCGCGCCGGTCGACACGCCGGTCACGATCCTGAACTCCGGGCGGTCGCCGTGGTCGCTCCAGCCGACCAGGAGCCCGGCGCCGAACGCGCCGTTCTGGCCACCGCCCGACAGCGCGAGGAAATCCGAGGGCGGCAGGACCCCGTCCGCCGAAAAGCCGTTCATGGCCCGCTCGCGCCGGAAGGTTTCCTCGAGGTCGCGGTGCAGGTCGGCGGTCTCTTCGGGGAAGTAGCGGATCGCGGGCGCGCCGACGACTTCGGGCGTCGGTACGGCCCCGGCCGGCGGCGGAGGCAGCCGGTCGACCGGCGAAATCAACGACGCGCAACCCGCGAGGGCCAGCGCCGCGCACGCGACCGCCAGGCACGAAACGAAGACCCGCAGCGTCAAACGACGTTCTCCTCGCGGAGGGGACTCCCGGAGATCACGCGATCGTACCCGAGAGGCGAGAGATCGAGCGAGCGGAAGGCGCCGTGGACGACGAGTTCGGCGACGCCTCGTCCGACGGCGGGCGACTGCTGGATGCCGTGGCCGGAGAAGCCATTGGCGAACAGGAGGTTCGCGATCTCCGGATGCGGGCCGACGATGCCGTTGCGGTCGAACAGGTTCATCTCGTAGTAGCCGGCCCAGGCGCCGGCCGCGCGGATCGCCTCGAACGCGGGGACGCGGGCGGCGAGCGCGGGCCACAGGATGTCGTCGAACTCCTTGGGGTCGACGACGAGCGGGAGGTCATCGAAGTCCTCGCTGTCCGTGGGCGCGAGGCCGGCGATGAATCGCCGTTCGCCTTCCGGGCGGAACCAGAGACCGGAGGGATCGACGACCAGCGGGGCGCGCGGAATCGGCGTCGCGCACTCGAACACGAAGACGAAGCGGCGGCGCGCGCGAACCGGCAGGTCGACACCGGCGAAGCGCGCGACGCTGGCCGCCCAGGGACCGGCCGCGTTCACGAACACGTCGCCTGCGAGCCGCGAGCCATCGGCGAAGCGGACCGCGGCAATGCGTTCGCCGGTGAGGTCGAATCCCGCGGCGTCCGCCGCGAGATAGCGGGCGCCGTGGGCGCGAGCGTGCCGACGGAACGCCTGGAGGAGTCCCCAGCCGTCGAACCAGCCCTCGCCAGAGAGTCCCAGCGATCCCGCGGCGAGGTCGTGCACCGCGAGCCAGGGAAAGCGCGTCGCGAGCGCCGCGGGATCGAGGAGCGCCACGTCGACGCCGAGCGAGCGCTGCATCGCGTGCTGGCGTTCGAGCGCCCGCCCGCCTGCCGCGGTGGCGAGGAACAGGTAGCCCGGCTCGACGAGGCCCACGTCGGGACGCTCGCCGCCGACGGCGAGTTCCTCGCCGATGCGGCGCAGGAACGCGATGCCGTAGCGGCCGATCTCGACGTTGACCGCGGTCGAGAACTGCTGGCGGATCGAACTCGCGGAGAGCGCCGAACTGGCCCGTGCGTAGGTCGGGTCGCGCTCGACCACGCTCACGGTGCCGCGGAAGGCGGGATCGCGCAGCACGAACGACGCGATCGCGCTGCCGATGACGCCGCCGCCGACGATGACGACGTGGCGGGTCATGGCGTCGATGGCATAGTGGCGGCGGGGCGTCTCGAGCCGAACCGCAGGCCGCGCGGTCCTGCGCGAACGGAGATGCGGCGCTGTGACGACCGATCATAATCCAGCCCCGCGCCATGCACGACTCGATCCCTTCCGTCCGCGCCGAGGCCGTCCACGCGGCGCTCGACTGGCGCTCGCTCGTCGACGCGCTGCGCGCGGCGTTCGCCGCGGGCGCCACGGCGCCGGTGCGCGCGAGCCACGAGGTGACCGCGGCGGGCGACCGGCTGCTGCTGATGCCCGCGTGGGATGGTGCGGGCCTTGGCGTCAAGATCGTCACCGTGTTCCCGCGCAACCGCGAACGCGGGCTCGCGAGCGTCGCGGCGCTCTACCTGCTGATGGACGGCGCAACCGGGCATCCGGTCGCTCTCATCGACGGCGAGGCGCTCACGCTGCGGCGGACCGCGGCGAGTTCCGCGCTCGCATCTTCGTACCTCTCGCGCACGGACGCGACGACGCTCGTCGTCGTCGGCGCCGGCGCGCTCGCGCCGTACATGGCGCAGGCGCACTGCGCGGTCCGCCCGATCGAGCGCGTGCTCGTCTGGGGGCGTCATGCGGATCGTGCCGAACGTACCGCAGCGCAGCTCGCGTCGATCGGGCTGCCGGCGCGCGCGATCGCGCGTCTCGAGGACGGTCTCGCGGCCGCGGACATCGTCACCTGCGCGACTACCGCTCGAGAACCGGTGGTTCGAGGCGCGCAATTGCGGCCGGGGACGCACGTCGATCTGGTCGGCGCGTTCACGCGCGAGATGCGCGAGGGCGACGACGATCTCGTCGCCCGCGCCGAAGTGTTCGTCGACACCCGGGCCGGCGCGCTGAAGGAAGCTGGCGATCTGGTGCAGCCGATCGAGCGCGGGGTGTTCGCGCGCGAGAACGTCCGCGCCGAGTTGTCCGACCTCGCGCGTGGCGACCACCCCGGGCGGCGCAGCGCCGACGAGGTCACGCTGTTCAAATCGGTCGGAACCGCGCTGGAGGACCTGTGCGCGGCGCGGCTCGTCGCTTCGCGGCTGGGTCGGGAGGCGGCCGGCTGAGCAGTCGGCTGGGAGGGGAGGCGGCCGACCGAGCCGTCAGTCGGAAGTCCCGGGTCCGATCACCCGGTCGTGCCCGCTGGGGGCCGATTCCAGCCGGCCGCCCGACGTTTCCAGACCGGTGTCAGACACGGTGTCAGACACC
>JADLBN010000215.1 GCA_020847675.1 Burkholderiales bacterium
GGCCCTGCGCGGTCTGCAGGCCCAGCGCGTGCACGTCGGTGATGAACACGAGGAGGCCGGCGAGGTTCATGCCGCCCTTGACGATGCCGAACTCGGCCGCCTGCTTGATCGAGTTGGTGGTATCGCCGCCCGCGTTGGCGAGGCCGAGGATCTTCGCCTTCGACGCCTGCGCCTGCAGCAGGTAGGAGCTGAAGTCCTGCGTGTTGAGCGGCGCGCGCACCTTGCCCAACACCTTGCCGCCGGCGGCCAGCACGACCGCCTCGGTGTCGCGTTCGAGCGCATGGCCGAATGCGTAGTCGGCGGTGAGGAAGAACCAGCTGTCGCCGCCCGATTTCACGATCGCACTTCCGGTGCCGTGGGCGAGCATCCAGGTGTCGTAGGTCCAGTGCACGGTGTTGGGCGAGCAGGACTTGCCGGTCAGGTCGGAGGACGCCGGACCGGACGCGAGGAAGGCCTTGCCCTTGTCCCGCGTAATCTGGTTGACCGCCAGCGCCACGCCGGAGTTCGGCACGTCGACGATCACGTCGACCTTCTCGGTGTCGTACCACTGGCGGGCGATCGCCGAGCCGACGTCCGGCTTGTTCTGATGGTCGGCGGAGACGAGTTCGACCTTGTAGCCGCGCTTCTCGATGCCGGAGTCCTCGACCGCCATCCGCGCAGCGACGACCGAGCCCGCGCCCGCGAGGTCGGTGTAGAGGCTCGACATGTCGGACAGCACGCCGATCTTGACCACGTTGTCGGAAACCTGCGCCTGGGCCGCGCCGGCGCCGAGCGCCGCCGCGACGGCGAGGGAAAGGAGACCACGCTTGAATCGCTTCATGCCACCTCCGGGTAGACGGGCGCTGCGGCCGTTCGCACGGCTGCTAGACGCCCAGATAATCGTGCAGCTTGTGCATCGACGACGAGAGCGCGTCGTTGGGAATCATGTCGACGACGCGCCCGTGCTCCATCACGTAGTGCCGATCCGCGACCGTCGCCGCGAAACGGAAATTCTGCTCCACCAGCAGGATCGTGAAGCCGCGCTGCTTCAGGTCCGCGATCGTGCGGCCGATCTGCTGGACGATCACCGGCGCGAGCCCCTCGGTGGGCTCGTCGAGGAGCAGGAGCCGCGCGCCGGTGCGAAGGATGCGCCCGATCGCCAGCATCTGCTGCTCGCCGCCCGACAGCTTCGTGCCCTGGCTGTGCAGCCGCTCCTTGAGGTGCGGGAACAACTCGAATACCTGTGCGATCGGAAGCCCGCCATCGGCCACCTCCGGCGGCAGCAGCAGATTCTCCTCGACGTCGAGGGAAGCGAAGATCGCGCGCTCCTCGGGGCACCACGCAATGCCGCGGCGCGCGATCTTGTTCGACGCGAGACGCACGAGTTCCGCGCCCTCGAAGAGCACCGAGCCCTCGCGCCGCGGCACGATGCCCATGATCGACTTGAGCGTCGTGGTCTTGCCGGCGCCGTTGCGCCCGAGCAGTGTCACCACCTCGCCGCGCACGATGTCGAGATCGACACCGTGCAGGATGTGCGACTCACCGTACCAGGCGTTGAGACCCCGCACGGCGAGCATCGGCGCGGTCGCGCTCGCGCGGGCGGCGTCAGCCATGCGCGGTTCCCAGGTAGGCCTCCACCACCTTCGGGTGCTTCGAGACGGTGGCGTAGTCGCCCTCGGCGAGAATCTCGCCGCGCGCGAGCACCGTGATCCGGTCGGAGAGCGTCGAGACCACCGACAGGTTGTGCTCGACCATCAGCACGGTCCGGTTCTGCGCGACACGCCGGATGAGCGCCGTGATGCGGCCCACGTCCTCGTGGGTCATGCCTGCGGTCGGCTCGTCGAGCAGCATCATCTCGGGTTCGAGCGCGAGCGTGGTCGCGATCTCGAGCGCACGCTTGCGGCCGTAGGGGAGTTCTCCCGCGGGCGTGTGCTCGTAGCCCGCGAGTCCGACGGCGTCGAGCAACTCATCGGCGCGCTCGTCGAGCGAGCGGAGCGCCGCCTCGCTCACCCAGAAGTCGTAGGATCGCCCGCGAGAGCGCTGCAGCGCGATGCGCACGTTCTCCCTCGCGGTCAGGTGCGCGAACACCGCCGAGATCTGGAACGAGCGGACGAGGCCCATGCGCGCGATCGCGGCCGGTCGCGATCCGGTGATCTCGCGCCCGTTGTAGCGGATCTCGCCGCGGGTGGGCGTCAGGAAGTGGGTGAGCAGGTTGAAGCAGGTGGTCTTGCCCGCGCCGTTGGGGCCGATCAGCGCGTGGATCGATCCGCGGCGGACCGAGAGGCTCACGTCCTTGACGGCGACGAAGCCCTTGAATTCCTTGGTAAGTCCGCGGGTTTCGAGGATCGTGTCGTCCGCCATGCGCATCCGTGGCGCCAAGACGGCGGCGCGTCGCTCTCCCAGTTTCCCAGCCGTCCATTATCTGAGACGGCGGCGCCGAAGGCAACCCGCAGTTCCACCCCCGATCCCACGGACGTCCCACGGATCATTGGGCCCGCATGGCCGGGTCGACAGCCGATCCCACGGACGTCCCACGGACCGGAGGGAAGTGGCGCCGGGTCTCGAACACCTTGGCCGGGAACCGCCGCCCCTCCAGCGCGAGGCTGCGCTTCAGCACGAAGTCGAACGAGAGTACGTTGTGGTCGCGCAGTTCGCGCAGCGGCGCGACGGCGCCGGCGTCGAGCAGGCCGCGGTCGACGAGCGCACGCAGCGATACGAGCGAGGGCACGCCGGGCAGCGGATAGTCCGACCCGTTGACCAGCCGGTCGTGCCAGTCAGGGCGCGAGAGGAGCCGTGCGACCGTGTCGTTGCGGTTCGCCTGGACCACTGCCGCAAGGTCACCCAGGAGCGATCGGCCGTAGCGCGGATCGTCCATCAGCCGCGCGAACAGGTCGAAGTTGCCGACCATCGGTGCGCCGGGCGTATCGAGGTCGCGCCCGCGCCCGAGCGAGGCGCAGTGCGCGGCGACGACCCGCACGCCCGCGTCGAGGGGCCGCCGCAGCCGGAGCGGGTTGCCGAGGTGCTCGCCGAAGCCGGTCACCGCGCGTTCGTCGCCGGCGTGGGTCACGAGCGGCAGCCGCAGCGCCGCGAGCTTCCTGTAGAAAGCGTCGCAGCGGGCATCCGCCGGGTCGATCCCCTGCGCCGTCGGCAGCCACTTGACCGCCAGCGCACCTTGCGCGGCCGCGGCATCGAGCCGGTCGAGCGCGGCCGGATCGTACGGGTGGATCGAAGCGGCCCAGGCAAAGCGCGCGGGGAATCGGAGCGCCAGATCCCTGACGTAGTCATCCGGGACATGGAACGTCGAGCGCTCGCGGTCGGGCGCTCCCCGCGCATCGCGCGCCCAGTCGAACGCGAGGAGCAGCACGCCGAATCCTTCCCGCATTGCTTCGCACTGCGCGCGCAGGCGTTCGATCACCGCCGCGTCGACGTCGGCGGAGCCCGGAGGAACGCACGCGGCGTTCAGGAACGCCCTGCGCTGGAGAGCGAGGACCGGATGCATGGCATCGTCCATGCGCGGGTTGAACCAGAGCCCGCTGCCGTTGGCGCCGTTCCCGAACACGTGGCAGTGGCTGTCGATCACCCGCGAGGAATCGAGACCGTTCCACGCGGCGGCGACCAAAGGATGTTGCGATGCAGGGAGCGCGCGCGGATCGCGGCATGCGTTGCGAAAGCCCTCCTCCGGCGCGAGGTCGCATCCGGCCGCCGCGACGCCCGCTGCGGCCACGCACCCGAGAAAGCGGCGGCGTTTCATGCCGGTGTCAGACACGGTGTCAGACACGGTGTCTGACACCGGTTCGGGAACCGGCGCGGAGGGGCCCGGCCCATGCGATCCTTCACGATTAAAGCAAACTCCGTCCATGTCGTCGCCATTGTGTCGCTTCGTGCCCGCGGATAGACTCCGCCCGGTGGTGGCGCTTCACCCAAGGGGATGGAGTCGGCGCATCGTGCCGTACCCACGGCAAGCTTGAGTTGCGTGCGACCGACCTTGCGCCACCGCTGAAAGCTTCCCGAATCGCCTGCCTGACTGCCATGGCCGACCGATCGGTTGCAAGCCCCTGGAAGACCCGGCCAGGGCGATAACGACATCCCCGCGTCGACACGCCAGCGGGCATTCTCAGGAGGAACCAGCATGGCATCGACCGACCAGAAGATCTCCCGCACCGCGCTGCTCGCCATGGTGGTCGGCGGCATGGTCGGCGCCGGCATCTTCGCACTGCCCTCGCGCTTCGGCGGCGTCACCGGCCCGATCGGCGCGATCATCGCCTGGATCATCGCCGGCACCGGCATGTACATGCTGGCGCGCGTGTTCCAGTTCCTGGGCGAGCGCAAGCCCGACCTCGACGCCGGCGTGTTCGCGTATGCCAAGGAGGGCTTCGGCGACTACCCCGGGTTCCTCTCGGCCTTCGGCTACTGGATCGGCAGCTGCATCGGCAACGTCTCGTACTGGGTGCTGATCAAGGCGACGCTGGGCGCGTTCTTCCCGGTGTTCGGCGATGGCAACACGGTGATCGCGATCGTGGTCGCGTCGATCGGCATCTGGCTCTTCCACTTCCTGATCCTGCGCGGCACGCAGCAGGCGGCCGCGATCAACAAGATCGTGACCATCGCCAAGGTGGTTCCGATCCTGACCTTCCTCGTGATCCTGCTGTTCGCTTTCAAGCTCGACCTGTTCAGTTACAACCTGTACGGCGGCGACCTCACCAACGGCGTGTTCGAGCAGGTGAAGGCGACGATGCTGGTCACGGTGTTCGTGTTCCTCGGCATCGAAGGCGCGAGCGTGTACTCGCGCTTCGCGAAGGAACGCAGCGACATCGGCTTTGCGACCATCACCGGCTTCATCATCGTCACCTCGCTCATGGTGCTGGTGACGCTCCTGCCCTACGCGGTGTTGCAGCGCGCCGACATCGCGGGCCAGACGGCCCCGTCCATGGCCGGCGTGCTCGAAACAGTGGTCGGGCCGTGGGGACGCACGTTCATCAGCATCGGCGTCATCGTCTCGGTGCTGGGCGCCTATCTCGCGTGGACGCTGATCTGCGCCGAGGTGCTCTCCGCTGCGGCGCGCAACAAGGACATGCCCTCGGTGTTCGCGAAGGAGAACGCGAACAAGGTGCCGGTCGCGGCGCTGTGGCTCACGAACATCGTCGTCCAGGTGATCGTGATCACGACCTACTGGTCGCGCGACGCGTTCAACCTGATGCTCGACCTCACCGCCGCGGTGTCGCTGATCCCGTTCCTGCTGTGCGCGGGATACGGGTGGATGCTGGTCGCGCGGCGCGAGACCTACGATCGGCGGCCCGAGGAGCGCAACCGCGACCTCTTCATCGCCATCGTCGCCACCTTCTACACCGCGTTCCTCGTCTATGCCGCCGGCTTGAAGTTCGTCATCCTCTCGGCCGTGCTGTACGGTCCGGGCACGATCCTCTACTACTGGAGCCGCCGCGAGCAGAACCTGCCGGTGTTCACCAAGA
>JADLBN010000216.1 GCA_020847675.1 Burkholderiales bacterium
CGGACGCGTAGAGCAGCAGGGAACCGATCGACACCAGCATGCCGATCAGCGAGACCGCCTGCAGCGGCACCACCGAGAACCCGGTCACGAGGTCGAAGTTGAGCCGGACCAGCCGGTAGAGCGAGTATTTCGACTCGCCCGCACGCCGCTCCTCGTGCGCGACCTCGACCTCCTCGGGCCGGTGGGCGAAGGTGTAGGCGAGTGCCGGGATGAACGTCGACACCTCGCGGCTCGCGGCGACCGCGTCGACGATCTCTCGGCTGTAGGCGCGCAGCATGCACCCCTGGTCCGACATCCGGATGTGCGTGATGCGCTCGCGCAGCGCGTTCATCAGGCGCGAGGCGGCGCGGCGCCACCACGCGTCCTCGCGCACCCTGCGCACGCCGCCGACGTAGTCCGCGCCGGCGTCCATCGCGGCGAGGAGCTTGCCGATCTCCTCCGGCGGATTCTGCAGGTCCGCGTCCAGCGTGACGACGCGCCGGCCGCGCACGCGCTCGAAGCCGGCGATGATGGCCGTGTGCTGTCCCGCGTTGGTCTTGAACAGAACGACGCGGGTGACGTCGGGTCGGGCGCGGAACTGGTCGGCGAGGAGCGCCGCGGAGCGGTCGCGGCTGCCGTCGTTCACGAACAGGATCTCGTAGGCGAGACCGAGGGCGTCGAGCGCCGGGTACAGGCGGGCAAACAGCGCAGGCAGCGAGCCCTCCTCGTTGTAGACCGGGATGACGACGGAGAGATCGGGTGCGGGCATCGGATCGGTGTCAGCGGCGGTGTGCGGCGAGGATGCGCGCGACGGTCTCGCACACGCGCTCGACGTCGCTGTCGACCATGTCGGGGAAGAGCGGCAGCGTCACGGTCTCCCGCGCGATCCGCTCGGCGTTGGGGAAGCGGCCTTCCCGGTATCCGTGGCGGCGCCCCAGCGTCGTCAGGTGCAGCGCCTCGTAGGAGACGCCGGTGCCGATGCCTTCACGCTGCATCGCGTCGCGGAACCCGGCGCGCGACATCGTCATGCGCCCGAGCGGCAGCAGCACGCAGAACATGTTCCAGGTCGTACCGTCACCGGGCGAAGGGCGAGGCGGCAGCAGGCAGCCGGTGTCGGGGCGCCAGCGCTCGAAGTAGCGCTCCGCGAGCGCGCGGCGGCGGCCGAGCATCGCGTCCAACCGGTCGAGCTGGCCCACACCAACGCGGGCGTTGACGTCGGGCAGGTTGAACGTCCCGCCGGGGAAGACCACGTCGCGGGTGCCGTCGGGCAGCCGTTCGATGCCGTGGAAGCGCAGCGTCTCGACGCGCTTCGCCTCGCCCGGTGTGTTCACGACGATCGCACCGCCTTCGATCGTGGTCAGGTTCTTGTTCGGGTGGAAGCTGAACGTCGTGACGTCGCCGAACGAGCCGCCGAAGCGGCCGCCGAAGCGGGATCCGAACGTGAGCGCAGCGTCCTCGATCACGCGCAGCCGGTGCCGCGCGGCGAGTGCGAGCAGCGCGTCCATGTCGGTCGCCGAGCCCGGCCAGTGCGTCGGCACGACGGCCCGGGTGCGTGCGGTCACCGCGCGCCCGACCTCGCCGGCGTCGAGATTGCGCGTCACCAGGTCGCAGTCGACGAACACCGGCGTCGCGCCGGCCTTCTCGATCATGTTCGACACCGCGAAGAAGCTCTGCGCCGAACTGATCACCTCGTCCCCGGGACCGATGCCGCAGAGCTCCAGGGCGAGCTCGATCGCGGCGGTCGCCGAGCTGACCGCGCGCACCGGGCGCCCGCCGCAGAGCGCGGACAGCCGTTCCTCGAAGGTCCGTACCCAGGGGCCGCTGGTGATCCAGCCGGAGCGCAGGACGTCGGCGACGCCGGCGATGGTCGTCTCGTCGAGCGACGGGCGCGCGAACGGAAGCGCCGGGAGGGCGGCGCTCACGGCGTTCGGCCGGCAACCGCATCGGGCCACGCAGATCCGCAGCGGGGTTCGAGGCACCTCACGCGCTCCTCGCAACGACGATGACGCCCAGCACGATGAAGCCGATGCCGATCCAGCGCTGCAGCGTGACCGAGTCGCCGAACAGGAACTGCGCGGCGAAGGCGTTGACGACGTAGCCCAGCGACAGCATCGGGTAAGCGACCGAAACCGGCACGCGGGACAGGCCGAGGATCCAGACCACGACCGACACGGCGTAGCACGCGAGGCCCGCGAGGATCGGAGGAACGGTCGCGAGGCGCAGGAGCGTCGCGAGGCCGTCCGAAGCACCGAACGAGATGACGCCGGTGGCGTTGGTCCCGGCCTTGAGGAAGAGCTGCGCCGCCGCGTTGAGAAGCACGCCGGCGAGAAGGAAGGCGAAGGCAGCGCCGCTCATCGCAAGTCAGCGCCTCGACACCAGCACGCGGCGCGGCCCGGTGGCGAGCACCCGCATCGGCAATCCCTGCCCGGCCAGTTGCTGGTAGTCGACCATCGGGATCAGCGCGTAGCCGTCGGGCAGGGCTTTCCAGATTTCGATCCATTGCTCCATCGTGGGAATCGCGCGTTGCGGCTCCAGGTCGAGGCCCATCGCGAACTCGTCGCGGTACGCCACCAGCGTGGTCGTGCGACCGAGGTAGAACGGCACCGTCTGGTCGTAACTGCCGACCTGGTAGAACGGCACCGTCCGGTCCAGCGGCGCCCCTTTCGCGTTCTTCGCCTCGCGAAGGATATCGTAGCCCGAGCGGGTCTCGCGGAAGACGTCGAAGCCGATGAACATGGTCTGGAACGCCACCAGCGTTCCCAGCGCAATGGTGACGAGTCCGAGGGTGCGCGAGCGGTCGTCGCCGCGGCGCAGCCACGCCCAGCCGGCGACCGCTGCGACGGCCACGATGCCGGATCCCAGATTCAACCACGGTCCGAACGCCAGCAACGTGCGGACCGGCGTGCGGCCGTCCGCGAGCCGGGGAGCCATGGTCTCGAAGCCGGCCACGATCGCGACGAACAGCACTACCGCGCCCGCCGCGAATGGCCCGAACAGCCAGGCAATCCGCCGGGCCGGCATGGTGGCAAGAGCGGCGCCGAACGGGAGCATCAGCGCCGGGAACAGGGGCAGGATGTAGGAGGGCAGCTTCGAGCCCGAGAGCGAGAAGAACACGAACACGAAGGCGGCCCACGCGAGACAGAACGCCTGCCAGCGGAAGCCGTTCGCCGCGGGTGCCGCGCGCCACGACGCGCGCCAGGTCCAGGGCGCGATCGAAAGCCAGGGCACGAGCCCGGCGACCAGGATCGGCACGAAGTACCACAGGGGGCCGGGGCGCTTCGCCTCGCCGGTCGCGAAGCGGCGGAGGTGCTCGCGGATGAAGAAGATGTCGGCGAATTCCGGATTGGCGATCGAGACCATCACGAACCACGGGGCCGCGAGGGCCAGGAACAGCGCGAGGCCGGGGAGAAGGTGGAGCCTCCGCCACGGCGCCCGGTCGCGCGTGAAGAGCGAATACAGGAGGAGCGTCATGCCTGGGATCGCCAGCGCGACCAGCCCCTTGGTGAGCGTGGCGAGCGCGATCTGCGCCCAGGCGGCGAGCATCCAGTTGCGCGTCTCCCGGGCCGAGGCTCCGTCGCGGTTGGCGAGCAGGAACGAGCACAGCGCGCAGGCGAGCAGGAACTCGAGCAGCGCATCGAGCGTGACGATGTGGGCGAGCACCGTGGGCCATACGCAGCCGGCCAGGGCGAGCGCCGCGTAGGCGCCAGCGGTGGTGCCCGCAAGCCTCGCCGCAGTGAAGCCGACGACGAAGATCAGCAGGAATCCGGCGACGGCGGGGGCGAGCCGCGCGGTCCACTGGTCGGTTTCGAACAACCGGTAGGAGGCGGCGGTGACCCAGTATTGCAGCGGTGGCTTCTCGAAGTACTTGATGCCGTTCAACCGCGGCGTGAGCCAGTCGCCGGTGACGTTCATCTCGCGCGCGATCTCGGCGTAGCGGCCCTCGTCGGGATGCTGCAGCTTCCGGAGGTCGAGGCCGGAGAACCAGGTGAACGCGACGACCGCGATGACGAGTGCCCAGGCGGTTCGGTGCAGGGAGGCGATCAAATGTGGGTCCGGCGGCGGTGCGCGGCGTCCGCGAAGCGGGTGGCCGGTCGCGATTGTACCGACCGCGTGCTAGCTTCCGGTCCGGCGACCATGGACGCAGCCGGTGCAATGCTAATGAGAATCATTCCCGCCATCGCGGCGGACCTTCCCGCCGTCGGACGTCTTGCCGACGAGATCTGGCGCGAGTACTACCCGGGGATCGTGCCCCTCGCCCAGATCGACTACATGCTGGAGCGCGGCTACTCGGTCGAGGCGCTCGGGAAGTTCATCCGCGATGAAGGGGCAGGGTTGGCACTGCTGATGGCGGGCGACTCGCCGGTCGGGTTCGCCGCCTGGCACCGGTTCGGCGAGCCCGCGACGACCAAACTCGACAAGCTGTACCTGCATGCTTCGGTACGCGGCCGCGGCGCCGGCCGGATGCTGATCGAGCACGTCGAGCGGGAAGCGCGGCGCGACGGGTCGCGCAAGCTCACGCTGCGGGTGAACAAGGACAACGCGAAGTCGATCGCCGCCTATCGGGCCTGCGGACTCGCGGTCGTGCGGCACGACGCGGTCGACATCGGGAGCGGGTTCGTGATGGACGATTTCATCATGGAGAAGACGCTCTGAGGAGGGGGCGCGCGGCTTGCCGCGGACCCGCGGTTGACGCTACCATCACCCGATGCCCGCCCGCCGCCGCTGTCGCCGCTTCACCGGCTTCGCCAGGCTCCCGGCGCGCTGACCGCTGCCGTCCAACCCTCGCCAAGCCGCCGGTCCGAAGAGCCCGGCGGCTTTTTCGTTGATGCCACGACCGCTCGTGCTGTACGA
>JADLBN010000217.1 GCA_020847675.1 Burkholderiales bacterium
ACGCGTTCGGGCTCGAAGAGATGAACCAGTACCCGGAGGCCGAGGCGACGGCGCGCGAGTCGCTGGCCCTCGAGCCGACCGACGGATGGGCGGTGCACGCGGCGACGCACGTGATGGAGATGCAGGGGCGCATCGACGACGGCGCGGCGTGGCTCAGGTCGCGCGAATCCGCCTGGGCGCCGGGAAGCTCGTTCGCGTACCACAACTTCTGGCACCTCGCGCTGTTCCTGCTCGACGGCGCCGACTACGCGGGGGCGCTCGCGCTCTACGACCGCTCGATCCATCCCGAGCCCGCGCAGACGCTGCTCGCGCTGGTGGACGCGACGGCGCTGCTCTGGCGCCTGAGACTCGAGCGCGCCGACGTCGGCCGCCGTTTCGAGGGTGTGGCCGACGAATGGGAGGCGAAGCTCGACGGCGAAGGCGGTTTCTACGCGTTCAACGACTTCCACGCGGCGCTGGCGTTCTCGGCGACCGGGCGCGAGGCCGTGCTGGAGCGCCTGCTGTCACGGATGGCGAAAGCCGCGGAAGGCGACGATGCCAACGCCGGGATGACGCGCGACGTGGGCCTTCCGCTCGCTCGCGCCATCGCCGCGTACGGGCGCGGCCGCCACGACGACGCGGTGGATCTCATCCTGCCGGTGCGCGACATCGCCCATCGCTTCGGTGGCAGCCACGCGCAGCGCGACGTGATCGCGCTCACGCTGGTCGACGCCGCGCACCGCGCGGGACGGATCTCGCTCGCCAGGCACGTGCTGGCCGAGCGCCTCGTGGCGAAGCCCGATGGACGCTGGGGCAGGCGCCTGCTCGCGCGGATCGGAGCCGCGCCGGTGCACTGAGCCGGGAATCGTCAGCCGGAGGGCCGTCGCAGCATCCCGCGATAGAGGCCGGGCTCCGAGCCTGCGATCGCGACCGCGCCGAACGCCTTCTCGTAGAACACGGCGGGACCGACGCCGCCGACGATCGCGTAGGCGTAGCCCTGCGCCTCCAGCGCGTGCATCGCGGCGAGGGCCAACGTGCGACCGATGCCCTGGCCGCGCGCGGATTCCGCGACGCCCGTGGGACCGAAGAAATCCGGAGCGATCGCGTCGTGGCACGCAAATCCGACCAGCGCCTCGCCGCGCACGGCGATCAGGCACGCGACCGGCAACCGCGCGAAGGCGACGTCGACTTCGGCTTCCCACGCGGGGAAGTGCGCCCGCATCCAGTCGAGCACCGCCGGTTTCTCGGGCGCGATCGCGCGCCGGATGGTCGTCCCCCGCGATGCCGCCGCGGCGAGCGCCGGCTCGAGCGGCGGCAGCTCCCAAAGTTTCACCAGCATGTCGCCCATCGCGGACCTCGCCGACGTTGTTCCCGGTATGCGGATCGTCCTACGGCGGACCGTCGGGGCGCCCGGCGCCGAGCGCCGCATCGCCCACGAACGGATTGTCGCGCCGCTCGTCGCCGAAAGTCGACATCGGACCGTGTCCCGGCACGAACTGCACGTCGTCGCCGAGCGGCCACAGGTTTCCGGTGATCGAGCGGATCAGCGTGTCGAAGTCGCCGCGCGGGAAGTCGGTGCGGCCGATCGAGCCGGCGAACAGCACGTCCCCGACGAAGGCGATGCCGCGCTCGCGCGAGGCGAACACGACGTGGCCGGGCGTGTGACCGGGACAGTGGAGCACGTCGAACGCGAGTTCGCCGACGGTGGCGATGTCGCCGCCTTCGAGCCAGCGATCGGGCGTGAACGAGCGCGCTCCGGGAACGCCGAAGCTCGCTCCCTGCTCGTCGAGGCCGTCGATCCAGAACGCGTCGTCGCGGTGCGGGCCTTCGATCGGCACGCCCGCGCGCTCGGCGACCTCGGCCGCGCCGCCGCAGTGATCGACGTGGCCGTGCGTCACCAGCACCTTCTCGAGCGTCGCCCCGGACTTCGCGACGGCGGCGAGGAGTCGGTCGACCTCGCCGCCGGGGTCGATGAGCGCGGCGCGGTTGGTGCGGGAGCAGATCACGAGCGAGCAGTTCTGCTGGTACGGGGTGACGGTGAGGAGGGCGAGCTTCATCCGCCAAGCGTAACAGGAGCGACGGCCGGTCCGGACGCCGACGCGATCAGATCAGAACAGCGTCGCCTGCCGCCCACCGTCGCGCGAGGGCGCCACGAACTGCGTGCGGTCGAGCGGCCGGTGCGCCCGTTCCTCGTTCAGTCCGAAGCGGCGGCACGCCAGCGCGAAGCGCTTCGCGATCAGTTCGGCGAAGAGCCCCGAGCCCTTCATCCGCGCGCCGAAGCGCGAATCGTAGTCGCGGCCGCCGCGGATGTCCTGCACGAGGCTCATCACGTGCGCGGCACGGTCGGGATAGTGCGTCGCGAGCCAGTCGCGGAAGAGCGGCGCGACCTCCCGCGGCAGCCGCAGCATGATCCAGCCGGCCTCGCGCGCTCCGGCGCCCGCGGCGGCTTCGAGGATCGCTTCGAGATCGCGGTCGTTCAACTGCGGGATCACCGGCGCGACCATCACACCGGTCGGCACCCCCGCGTGAGCCAGGCCACGCAGCGCCTCGACGCGCCGCGCCGGCGCGCTCGCGCGGGGCTCGAGCTTTCGCGCGAGATCCGCATCGAGCGTCGTGATCGAGAGGTAGACGCGCGCGAGTCCGCGGGCCGCCATCGGAGCGATCAGGTCGAGATCGCGCAGGACCAGCGCGCTCTTGGTCACGATCGAGAACGGGTGTCCGGTCTCCGCCAGCACCTCGAGCACCGAGCGCGTGACCTTCCATTCGCGTTCGATCGGCTGATACGGATCGGTGTTGGTGCCGAGCGCGATCGGGTCGACGACGTAACCCGGTCGCGCGAGTTCCTCGCGCAGGAGCGCGGCCGCGTTCGGCTTCGCGAAGAGCCGGGTCTCGAAGTCGAGTCCGGGCGACAGGTCGAGGTACGCGTGCGACGGCCGCGCGTAGCAGTAGATGCAGCCGTGCTCGCAGCCCTGGTAGGGGTTGATCGACTGGGCGAACGGGATGTCGGGCGAGTCGTTGCGCGTCACGATCGTGCGCGCGGGCTGGATCGTCACCGTCGTGCGGACCTGGCGGGAGCGGGCGTCCTCGTCCTCGCCGGAGTCGGCGTCGGGCCAGCCGTCGTCGACCGTCTCGCGCGTGGTTTCGCGGAAGCGGTTGGCCGGGCTGAAGGTCGCGCCGCGTCCCCGCTTCGAGCCGCCCGGGGCTTCGGGGGACGCAGGGAGGCTTGTCATCGAACGATTGTACGCTCACCGGGAGGGCCGCGTTCAATGGTAGGTCTCGCGCTGCCGGCGTCCGGGCCACGGGCCGTCGGCCTTGAAGCCAAACCCGTCGGCCTTGAAGCCAAACCCGTCGGCCTGTAGGCCAATCCCTTCGGCATGAAGGCCGACCCACGGGCGACGGGGTTGCGGGTCGGGCTTCCGTCCGACGCCCGTCGCCGCTCCCGCGCCGTCAGGCGACCAGCGACGCGTCGAGCGTGATCTTCGCGTTCAGCACCTTCGACACCGGGCAGCCGGCCTTCGCGCCCTCGGCAATCCGGTGGAAGGTCGCGGCGTCGATGCCCGGCACCTTCGCCCGGGTCACCAGATGAATGGCTGTGATCGCGAACCCTGTCTCCTGCTTCTCGAGCGTGAGCGCCGCCTCGGTCGCGATCGATTCCGGCGCATGGCCGGCATTGCCGAGTGCGAACGACAGCGCCATCGAGAAGCAGCCGGCGTGCGCGACCGCGATCAGTTCCTCCGGATTGGTGCCCCTGGCGTCGCCGAAGCGCGCCTTGAACGTGAACGGAACGTCCGCGAGCGTGCCGCTTTGCGTCGTGAGCGTGCCCGAGCCGTCCTGCGCCGAGCCCTGCCAGCGTGCCGATGCCTTGCGTTGCATGAGAATCTCCTCGGAGCGCGCGCGCCCCTGCCGCGCCGCATCGGCTAAGATTATGCGCGCCCGCGCGCGGCGCCTTCGCCGACCGATCGTCATGTCCACACCCAAGCCCAGGACACACGGCTTCGACACGCTCTCGCTGCACGCCGGCGCCCGCCCGGATCCGGCGACCGGTGCGCGAGCGACGCCGATCTACCAGTCGTCTTCGTTCGTGTTCCCGGACAGCGACCACGCCGCGGCGCTGTTCAACATGGAGCGCGCGGGGCACGTCTACTCGCGCATCAGCAACCCGACCTGCGCCGTGCTGGAGGAGCGCATCGCCGCGCTCGAAGGCGGCGTCGGCGCGATCGCCACCGCGAGCGGGCAGGCGGCGCTGCACCTCGCGATCGCCACGCTGATGGGCGCCGGTGCGCACATCGTCGCGTCGCGCGCGCTCTACGGCGGCTCGCACAACCTGCTCGACTACACGCTGCCGCGCTTCGGGATCACGACCACCTTCGTCGACCCGCGCGATCTCGACGCCTGGCGCGCCGCGATCCGCCCCGAGACCCGCCTTCTGTTCGGCGAGACGCTCGGCAATCCCAACCTCGACGTGCTCGACATTCCGCGCGTCGCGTCGCTCGCGCACGACCACGGCCTGCCGCTCCTGGTCGACTCGACCTTCACCACGCCCTGGCTTCTGCGCCCGTTCGACCACGGCGCGGATCTCGTCTATCACTCGGCGACCAAGTTCCTGTCCGGTCACGGCGTGGTGATCGGCGGCCTGCTGGTCGACGCCGGGACGTTCGACTGGGAAGGACGCGGCGCCATGCAGCCCCCTGGGGGGAGGCGGCCGCAGGCCGCTTCGGGGGGGTCCCTGTTTCCGACGCTGACGGAGCCCTACGCCGGGTTTCACGACATGACGTTCAGCGAGGAGTCGACCACCGCGGCGTTCCTGCTGCGCGCGCGCCGCGAGGGCATCCGCGACTTCGGCGCGTGCATGGCGCCGATGACCGCGTGGCAGATCCTGCAGGGGATCGAGACGCTGCCGGTGCGCATGGCGAAGCACGTCGACAACGCGCGCCGCATCGTCGCGTTCCTCGAGACCCATCCGATGGTCGCGTCGATCGCCTATCCCGAGCGGCCCGATCATCCCGACCACGAACTCGCGAAGAAGCTCCTGCCGCGCGGCTGCGGCTCGGTGTTCGCGGTGGGGCTCAAGGCGACGCGCGACCAGGGCCGCCGGTTCATCGAGTCGCTGCGGCTCTTTTCGCACCTCGCCAACGTCGGCGACGCGAAGTCGCTGGTGATCCACCCCGCGTCGACGACGCACTTCCGTATGTCGACCGAGGACCTTGCGCGCGCGGGCGTGGGCGAGGGCACGATCCGGCTGTCGATCGGGCTCGAGGACCCGGACGACCTGGTCGAGGACCTCTCTCGCGCGCTCCACGCCGCGGGCAAGGCGTAGTTCCGATGAGGCCGGCCATCCTGATCGGCGCGCGCGTCGCGCGGGCGTTTCGCGATCGTCTCGCGTCGCGGATGGACGTGATCGCCCCGGAGTCCGGGCCGTTCCCGTCGATGGTGGCGGCGTTGCCGCGCGCCGAGGCGGGGCGCGTCCGGGTGGCGGTGGTCTACGGCATCACCGACGTCTCGGCCGAAGCGATCGCCGCCTTGCCCGCGCTCGAACTCGTGTGCTGCATCGGCAGCGGCTACGAGAGGGTCGACCTCGCCGCGGCGCGCGAACGCGGCATCGCCGTCACCCACAGTCCGGGAGCGAATGCCTCGGCCGTCGCGGACCTCGCGGTCGGTCTCCTGCTGGCGAGCGTCCGCAGGATCGCGGAGGGCGATGCGTACGTTCGCGGCGGCGCCTGGACCGACCGCGAAGCGCGCCGCGACATGCAGGTGCGCGGACTCACCGGCCGCAAGGTCGGCATCTGGGGACTGGGCGCGATCGGATCGAAGATCGCCGTGCGCTGCGAAGCCTTCGAGATGGAGGTCGCCTACCACGGCCGCGCGCCGCATCCCGGCGTCCGCTACCCGTACCACCCGACGCTGGCGGGACTCGCTGCATGGGCCGACGTCCTGATGGTCGCGGTTCGCGCCGGCGCGGACAATCGCCGGCGGGTTGACGCCGGCGTGCTCGAAGCGCTCGGCCCGGACGGCCACGTCGTGAACGTCACGCGCGGATCGGTCGTCGACGAGAAGGCGCTCATCGCGGCGCTCGCCGATGGCACGATCGCTGGCGCCGGCCTGGACGTGTTCGAGCACGAGCCCGACGTTCCGGCGGAGCTGCGCGCGCTGCGCAACCTGGTGATGACCCCGCACGTGGGCGGCAACACCGACGAGACACAGCTCGCGATGCACGACGCGGTCCTCGCGAACCTCGACGCGTTCCTCGCCGGCCGGCCGCTGCTCTCGCCGGTTCCGGCGTCGCTGCCCGCGGTGTCGGCGTGAGACTTCGCGTCGCCGGCCGGGAGGCCTACGCCTACACCGGGACGCGGCCGCTCGAAGCGTCGCTCCCGACAGTGGTGTTCGTCCACGGCGCCGGAAATGACCACTCGGTGTGGCTCCTGCAGTCGCGCTACTTCGCGCACCACGGGATGAACGCGCTCGCGCTCGACCTGCCCGGGCACGGACGGAGCGAGGGGCCGGCGCTCGCTTCCGTCGAGGCGCTCGCGGACTGGATCGTCGCGACGCTCGATGCCGCCGGCGTCCGCAAAGCCTCGCTCGTCGGGCACTCGCTCGGCGCCCTCGCCGTGCTGTCCTGCGCGGCGCGGCACACCTCGCGTGTCTCGAAGATTGCCCTGCTCGGCCCCGCGGTGCCGATGGAGGTGAGCGAGGCACTGCTCGCCGCCGCGAAGGCGAACGACCACGTCGCCTACGAACTGGTGAACGGCTGGGCGACGAGCCCGGGCAAGCAACTCGGCGGCAACACGGTGCCGGGACAGTGGCTCCTCGGCGTCTCGATGCGGCTGATGGAGCGCAACGCCCCCGGCGTGTTCCACGCCGGCCTCGCCGCCTGTCACGCCTGGACCGGCGGGCTCGACGCGGCTGCCGCCGTGCGCTGCCCGGCGCTCGTGCTGCTCGCGGCGCGCGACCTGATGGCGCCTCCGCGCGCCGCGAAGACGTTGATCGGCGCGCTCGCTGACGTTCGAACCGCGACGCTGCCCGACACCGGGCACGCGATGATGGTCGAGCAGCCCGACGCGGTGCTCGACCAGCTGCGCGCGTTTCTCTGAGCGGCGCGCCGGTGGCCGCCGCAGAGCCCCGCTCGACTCCGCTGCCGGCGGTGCGCACCGTCCCGGCCACCGCGCCCTTCGGCTGGCTGGCGCGGGGTGCCGCCGACTTTCGCGCTCACCCGCTTCCGAGCGCGTTCTACGGGGTCTCGTTCGCGCTGATGGGCTGGCTGGTCTACGAGGTGTTCGAGTACGCGACCGCGTACCTGTCGGCCGTCGTCACCGGCTTCTTCCTCGTCGGACCGTTTCTCGCGACAGGACTCTACGCCTTGTCGCGCCGGCGCGAGCGCGGGGAGCCTGCGTGGCTCGCGCCGACGCTCGACGCCTGGCGGCCGAACGTCGGCGCGATTGGCGTGTTCGCGCTGGTGCTCGCGGTGATCCTGCTCGTCTGGGCGCGCGCCTCGCTCATCGTGTTCGCGCTGTTCTACACGAGCGGCATGCCGAGCGTCGAAGGCTTCCTCGGGCAGGTGCTGAGCACCGACAACCTCGAATTCCTGCTCGCCTACGCCTGCGTCGGCGGATTCTTCGCGACGCTGGTGTTCGCGATCGGCGTCGTATCGGTGCCGATGATGCTCGACCGCGACGTCGACGGCGTGGTCGCGGTGCTGACCAGCCTGCGCGCGTTCGGCGCGAACCTCCCCGCGATGGCAGTCTGGGGGGCGATCATCGTTGCCGCGACCGCGGCGGGCTTCGCGCTCGCGTTCGTCGGCCTGATCGTGGCCGCGCCGCTGATCGGGCATGCCACCTGGCACGCCTACCGCGCGCTCGTATCGCCGCCACTGTCCTGAGGTCGGCGCGAAATCGGGAAGCCCGGTACAGCTCCTCGGCTGCGCCGTGCGTCACTCCGGGTCCCTTCGCCACTTGATCGAGCAACCGATCGACGCGTGCTGCGTCGCCGGGGCGGGGCGCCCCTGCGCGACCGCGCGCATCGCATCGACCAGTTCGCGGGCGTTGCCGTTCTTCGGCGAGCGCCCGGCGTCGTCGAGGCGGCCGCGGTAGGCGAGCTTCAGGTCGCGGTCGTAGCCGAAGAAGTCCGGCGTGCAGACGGCGCCGTAGGCGCGCGCGACGTCCTGCGTCTCGTCGATGACGTAGGGGAATCCGAAGCGGTGATCGCGCGCGAACGCGGCCATGTGCTCGAACGAGTCCTCCGGGTAGTCGGTCGGGTCGTTGCTCATGATCGCGATCGCGCCGATGCCGTCGCGCTTCAGCGCTTCCATGTCGCGCGGCAGCTTGTCCGCGATCGCCTTCACGTAGGGGCAGTGGTTGCAGAGAAACATGACCACGAGGCCGTTCGCGCCCCGGGCGGAGGCGAGCGTGTGCCGCCTGCCGTCGACGCCGGCCAGATCGAAGTCGGGGGCGCGAGCGCCAAGCTCGGGCGGCGGGGTGGTGGCGGCCATCGTCGTTCTCCTCTACCGGGATGGCAGAATGGTAGGCCAACACGCCCGCGATGCAACCGGTCGCGGCGCCGAGCCCGATGACCGTCGTCTTCCACGCCGATCCCGATGCGTTCCTCGCCGCCGCGCGCGCGGTCGTCTCGCGTTCGCCCGCCTCGGAGGCCTTCGTCGCCGCCTGGTGCGACGGCCTGAAGCGGCGGCCGCCACGCGCGGGCACGCCGCTGCTCTTCGCGACCTGCGAAATCGGCGATTCGCGGGCGCTCGCCCTCCAGCACGGTCCGCTGCCGGTCGTGCTCCTGCGCAGCGATCCCGCGGCGAGTGGTGCGATCGCGGACGCGCTCGCCGCGCAGGCGCGCGCGGTGCCGGGAGTCCACGGTGCCGAGGAGGCCTGCGAAGCCTTCGCCGCACGCTGGCGTGCGGCGACAGGGGCGCGCGCAGCATTGAACGCGCGGCTGCGCCATCACCAGCTCGTGGCCGTGCGCGAGCCGCCGCCGGCCCCGGGTGCCATGCGCGCGGCGAACGCGAACGACTCCGCCTGGCTGGTCGAGCACCTCGATCGATTCGTCGCGGAGTCCGGGGCGCCCGCTGCGCCCGAGGGCACAAGCGCGATGGTCGAAGCGCGGCTCGCCGATGGCCGCTACCGGATCTGGGAGCGCGACGGCGAGCGCGTCGCGTTCCTCGGGCTCGTCGCGGCGACTCCGCGACACGGACGCATCGGCCCGGTGTGGACGCCGCCCGGGCACCGCGGCCGCGGCTACGCGACCTCGCTCGTCGCCCGCGCTTCCGCGGAACTGCTCGCGCGCGGCGTCGAGCGCGTGTTCCTCGTCACCGACCTCGCGAACCCGACGTCGAACGCGATCTATGCGCGCGTCGGCTACGAGCCGCTCGAAGACGAGGTCGAGCTTCGTTTCGTAGCGGCGTGACGCGATGGCCGCGCGCCTGTTCGTCGACCTGCCTGCCGGCACTCTGGCCGCCGGGTCCGAACTCGAATTGCCGCCCGAGGCAGCCCACCACGCGCTGCGCGTGTTGCGCATGCGCGAGGGCGATGCGCTGACGCTGTTCGACGGGAGCGGCGGCGAGTGGGGCGCCGAGATCGCTTCGGCAGGCCGCAAGGGCGCGACAGTCCGGGTCGGCGCGCACGACGGCATCGAGCGCGAATCGCCGCTTGCCGTGCGGCTCGCGCTCGCGACGCTTGCGACCGACGCGATGGACTACGCGGTGCGCAAGGCGGTCGAACTCGGCGCGGCGGCGATCGAACCGGTCGTCTCGGCTCGCTCGCAGGGCGGAGCGAGATCCGGGCGAGCGGACCACTGGCGGCGCATCGTGATCGCCGCGTGCGAACAGTGCGGGCGCAACCGCGTCCCGGTGGTCGCGACGCCGCGACCGCTCGACGACTGGCTCGCGGAGCACGAAGCGGCGCGCAACGGCGTCGTGCTCGTTCCGGGTGCGGGAAGCGCGCTCCCGGCGTTTCGTGACACCGGCGCGATCGACGTCCTGGTCGGACCGGAAGGCGGTTTCGAGTCGCGCGAGGTCGACGCCGCCATTCGCAGCGGTCTGCGTCCCGCCGGGCTGGGGCCGCGCATCCTCAAGGCCGAGACGGCCTGCGTCGCTGCGCTCGCGGTCCTGCAGGCGGCCGGCGGCGACCTGCGCTGACGTCAGCCGGCGGGCGTGTCCCGCCGCATCGCGAGGATCGCGGCGGCGAGCAAAAGGTCGCCGGGAAACGTGACCTTGACGTTCGCGCGGCTGCCGGCGACGAGCCGCGGGTACAGGCCGAGCGCTTCGACCGCCTGTGCTTCGTCGGTGGCGGACTCGGCACCGGGATGCGCCATCGCCTCGCGCAGCACCGAGTAGCGGAACATCTGCGGTGTCTGCGCGTGCCAGATGCCGTCGCGGGGTTCGGTGCGCACCGAACGGCCGCTCGGGTCGCTGCGCTTGAGTGTCGCCGCGGCCGGGACGGCCAGCAGTCCACCGACCGGGTCGTCACCCACTTCGGCGATCAGGCGCCCGAGCGACTCGGCGTCGATGCACGGACGCACCGCGTCGTGCACGAGGATCCAGTCGTCGGGGCGCACGTCCGTGATCCGCTCGAGGGTGTGGGCGACGGTGGCCGCGCGGGTCGCGCCGCCGCAGCGCATCGCCGTGACGCCTACGCCTTCGACCGACACCTCGCGGTCGAACCAGACGTCGTGGTCGGACAGCGCAACGTAGGCGCACTCGAGGGGCACCGCGGCCGCGAGAGCCTCTACCGCGTGCTGCAGGAGCGTCTTGCCCCCGATCGTCGCGTACTGCTTGGGCTTGTCCCCGCCGAAGCGCGAACCGTTGCCGGCCGCGGGGACGAGCGCGAAGTACCGCGGCACGACGTCAGGATCCGGAGCGGATCGGGATCGTCTTGTGCCGGGAGATGAGGTGCGGCGCCGGCGGCTCCCCGCCGTAGGTCGCGCGCACGTAGTCGACGATGATGTCGGCGAACTCCTCGGCGATGCGGTCGCCCTTGAGCGTCACCGTCTTGTAGCCGTCGACGAACACCGGCGCGACCGGCGTCTCGCCGCTGCCGGGCAGGCTGATGCCGATGTTGGCCATCTTCGACTCGCCCGGCCCGTTCACCACGCAGCCCATCACCGCGACCGTCATGTTCTCGACACCGGGGTAGCGGGACTTCCAGACCGGCTGCTGTTCGCGCAGCCAGCGCTGGATCTTGTCGGCGAGCGTCTGGAAGGTGTCGCTGGTCGTGCGGCCGCAGCCCGGACAGGCGGAGACCATCGGCGCGAACGAGCGCAGGCCCATCGTCTGCAGGATCTCCTGCGCGACGAGCACCTCGCGCGTGCGGTCGCCGCCGACTTCGGGCGTGAGCGAGATCCGGATCGTGTCGCCGATGCCCTGCTGCAGCAGCACGGCGAGTGCCGCGGTCGACGCGACGATGCCCTTGCTGCCCATGCCGGCCTCGGTGAGGCCGAGGTGCAGCGGGTAGTCGCAGCGCTCGGCGAGCTGCCGGTAGACGGCGATGAGGTCCTGGACGTTCGAGACCTTGCAGGCGAGCACGATGCGGTCGCCGGGCAGCCCGAGCGCCTCGGCGAACTGGGCACTCCGAAGCGCGGACGTCACCAGCGCGTCGCGCGTCACGTGCGCGGCGTCGAGCGGGTTCGACGAGTGCGCGTTCTCGTCCATCAGCGTCGCGAGCAGGTCCTGGTCGAGGCTGCCCCAGTTGACGCCGATGCGCACCGGCTTGCCGTAGTCGATCGCGCGCTCGATCATCACCGCGAACTGCGGGTCATGCCGGCTGCCCTTGCCGACGTTGCCCGGGTTGATCCGGTACTTCGACAGCGCCTGCGCGCACTCCGGGTAGTTCGAGAGCAGCTTGTGGCCGTTGAAGTGGAAGTCGCCGATCAGCGGCACGCGGCAGCCGATGGCCTCCAGCCGCTCGTAGATCGCCGGCACGGCCGCGGCGGCCTCCGGCGTGTTCACGGCGATGCGGACGAACTCGGAGCCCGCGTCGGCGAGCGCCTTCACCTGCGCGACGGTCGCCTTGACGTCCGTCGTGTCGGTGTTGGTCATCGACTGGACGACGATCGGGTGTCCTCCTCCGATCGGGATGCCGCCGACCCGGGCGACCCGGGAGCGGCGCCGCACGATGGGGGAGCGGTTGACGGAGTCCAGCAAGGGTATCGGCCTTTGGGAACCGGCGGGGACCGCGGGGCTTCGGAGCGTCGGGGGCGGGGAGGGGAGGAGGACGCCGTGGGAGTCCGGCGAAAGGGCTCCGGATGCCACGGGCAGTCGTCGATTCTACCGCGAACGCCCTGACCCGGCCAACCGGGCGCCCCCTTACGAGGTCAGGAGCCCGGTCCAGCGCTCCATCACCGGGTCCGGCAGCGGGGCGACTGCGCGCCAGGTGCCGCGGACGACGACGATCGCCCCACTAGCAGCAAGGTCATTTTCGTCGCCTCTGCCCGCGAGGCCGGGACGGCCGCGGCGCAGCCGGTAGACGATCCTCCCCGGCGCGCGGGAGACGACGTCGGTCGCCGACGCGATCTTGTCGCGCGCGAGCCTCGCCTGCCGGATCGGTGCGGGCAACTTCTCCGGCAGGTTGACGGCGAGCCAGGTGTCCGGCGCGAGCCAGTCGTCGCGCCGCGACCAGAGCATCTTCAGCAGCCTGCCGATCGCGGCGGTGTCCGCTGCGGCGTCGGTGGGCCAGGTGTCGCGAGAGAGCGCGATCGCGGGCACGCCCCAGAAGCTCGCCTCGCGTGCGATCGCGAGCGTCCCCGAGTAGGCCATGTCCTCGCCGACGTTGCGCTTGTCGTTGATGCCGGCGATCACGAGCTGCGGCGCGAGGCCGCCGTCGACCACGGTCATCGCCGCAATGACGCAGTCGGCCGGCGTGCCGGAGCAGGCGAACACGCGCGGCGACCGTTCGGTGAGCGTCAGGTCGAGATCGAACGACACCCGGTGGCTCGCCGCCGTCCACTTCTTCTCCGGCGCGACGATCCAGACGTCGTCGGTGAGCGCGCGCGCTGCCGCCGCCGCGCGCTCGAGGCCGGGCGCGCCGACGCCGTCGTCGTTGCACAGGAGGATCCTCATCAGCCGATCTCCATCCGGTCGCCGGTGGCGACGTCCGGGCTCAGGCGCGGCAGTCGGTCCGCGAGGCGCTGCAGCGCGTCGCGCTCGCACGAGTGGCCCAGCACGATCCGCGCTCCGCTGCGTGCCGCCAGCGAGACGTTCTCGCCGCACGTCGGGTGCGTGGGCAACCGTATCCAGCTCGCGCGACCCGCCGCGAGCAGCCGATCGGCCGGGCTTCCCTCCGGAACGTGGCCGGTGAGGAGCACCGGATGCGCGGTCCGTTCGGCGATCCGCAGGAGATCGGCGGAAGGCCCGCTCATTCCCATGCCGTCGTCGCACAGCACCGGCGCGCGCGGCAGAGGCTCGCGCGCTTCGCACGACGACGCGCGCGCGAGATCGCGCCGCAGGCCTTCCGCCGCGCCCTCGGCGAGCCACCGGCTCGCGTCCAGCTGCGCTGCCAGCGCCTCGCGCATACCGGTCGCGAGCACCGCATCGGATCGCAGCAGCGCGAAGAGTTCGAGCGAGCGGCCGAAGCGCGGCGTGGGCAAGATCGAGCCCTGCGGCCGCGCGCGCACCCACGCCAGGATCTCCGCGGCGCGTTCGGGGGCCGGCGTGGCGTCGTCGCCGTAGGACGCGTCGAGGACCAGCGCGTCGCAGGCGGGCAGCGGATCCATCGCGAACACCGGACTGTTGGGCACGACATCACCGCAGTAGGTGATCCTGCGCGCGCCGTCGTCGATCGCGCACCAGACGCCGCCCGCGATGTGGCCCGAACGTCCGGTCGCGAGTGTGAGCGGCCCGAGCGTCGCGGCGCGCTCGCCCACGGCAAGGGTCTCCACGCGCGCGGCGCGAACCCTCTGCGCCGCGTCGTGGCCATCGTACGCGGCGACGACGGACTCGCACTCGGCGTGCGCGTCCCCGGTCATCAGGATGCGGCCGCGGAACCCCTGCGCGAGGCACCAGCCGAGCGCGCCGACGTGGTCCTCGTGCGCGTGCGTGACGACGATCGCGTCGACCTGCGCGAGTTCGTCGCGCGTGATCGCGGGCCAGTAGTCGGGCGTGCCCCGCGCGCTGGTCTTGACGCCCGCGTCGAGCAGCAGGCGGTAGCCGCCGGCGTCGACACCGAGCGAGGTGCGGCCCTTCTCGCCGAACCCGCCGTGGAGCGAGAGACGCATCGTTCTACGACGCTCGACCGGGGATCACCCAGCCGTCGCTGACGGCGAGGTCGACGAGCGACCCGGACGCGAGCGCGCAGGGCTCGGGCACCGTGAAGTGCAGCGCGACGCCGGGATCGGCGCCGATCATGCCTTCGACGCGGAAATGGCCGCCCTGGTAGATGGTGCCGGTGACGCGCATCCGCAGCGCCCCGGTGCCCTCCGGAGCGACCGACAGCGCGGACGCGCGAAGGCACACGAGCGCGGGTCCCGGCGTCGTGCGCGCGGAGCAGCGCATCGTCGCGCGGTGACCGAAGAGATCGACGTCGCAGGTCCCGCCCGCGACCGCGGCGACCGTCGCCGGCACGACCATGCCCTCGCCGATGAAACCGGCGACGGTGGCGTCCGCCGGTTCGCGGTAGAGCACCGACGGAGCGGCGAACTGCAGCACCCGGCCCTTGTCCATTACGGCGATGCGGTCGGCGAGCGCCATCGCCTCCGCCTGGTCGTGGGTGATGTAGACCATCGTCGTGCCGGCGCGCTCGTGGAAGCGCGCGAACTCGCGCTCCATCGCCGCGCGCAGGTGGACGTCGAGGTTCGCGAGGGGCTCGTCGAGCAGCACCAGCGACGGCTCGGTGACGAGGCAGCGCGCGAGCGCCACGCGCTGGCGCTGGCCGCCGGAGAGCTGGGAGGGCCGGCGGGCGGCGAATCCCGCGAGCTCGACGAGCGAGAGCGCCGCGTCCACGCGCTTCGAGCGCTCCGGCTCACGCACGCCGGCGACGGTGAGCCCGTAGGCGACGTTGTCGGCGACGCTCATGTGCGGCCACAGCGCATACGACTGGAACACGATGCCGATGCGGCGCTCCTCGGGCGGCATCGCGCGCTCCCGCGTCGACACGACGGTGTCGCCGATCGCGATGCTGCCGGCGTCGGGCTGGTCGAAGCCGGCGACCTGCCGCAGGAGCGTCGTCTTGCCGCAGCCCGAGGGGCCGAGGATCGCGACGAACTCGCCGTCGGCGACGTCGAGCGACACGTCGTCGAGCGCGCGGAACGCGCCGAAGGTCTTCGTGAGTCCGGAGACGGTCAGTCGCGCCATGGCAGCACGCCGCGGGGCAGGCGGTCGGCGAAGACGAGCGTCGCGAGCATCAGCGACACGCTGACGCCGATCGTGAGCATGCCGAGCGCCGACGCGTAGTTCGAGTCGCCGCCCTGCTGGAACGAGAAGAACACGACGCCCAGCGTTTCCGCGCCGGTCGACCACAGGAGCGCGGACACCGTGAGTTCGTTGAACGCGGTGAGGAAGATCAGGAGCGCTCCGGCGGCGGCGGCGGGCGCGACCAGCGGCAGGATCACCGTGCGCAGCCGCCGGAACAGCCTTGCGCCGGCGATCTGCGAGGCCTCCTCGAGCGTGCGGTCGAGCTGGTGGTAGCCGCTCACGATCGGGCGAAGGCCGAGCGCGAGGAAGCGCGCGACGTAGCAGAACAGGATGATCCAGATCGTGTTGTAGAGCGAGAACCCGAAGATCGGCAGCGGCTTGAGGAACAGCAGGATGGCGGCGATCGCGAGCACCACGCCGGGCAGCGCGTACGGGGCCTCGGTGAAAAGGCTCATCACCCGGAGCGCGCGGGTGCGGCGCCAGACGCCGAAGTAGGCGAAGGGCACGGCGATCATCACGATCATCAGCGCGGCCGCGGCCGACATCCCGAAGCTGTTGGCGAACGCGCGGCGCGCGGCGTCGTGGGCGAACAGGACGAACCGGTAGCCTTCGAGCGTGGCAGTCGAAGCGTTGAGCGGGACGCCGATGGCCGGCACCAGCGAGGTCATCGCGAGCGCGGACAGCGGCAGGACGAGCGTGAAGAGCATCAGCGTCCACAGCGCGATCTCGACCGGGAGTCGCCAGCGTCTGAGCGCGACCGAGCGCGCCTCGGCGGTCGCGGCGACGGTGCGGAAGTCGCGCCGCGCGAGCAGGAAGTCCTGGGCGATGATCCCGATCATCGCGATGCTGCCGATCAGCACCGAGAGCACCGCGATCTCGGACAGCGTGCCGGGACCGAGTCCGGCGAGGCGCTGGTAGATCAGCGTCGGGAGCACCAGGTAGTTGGTCGGGATGCCGAGCAGCGCGGGAATGCCGAAGTTGCCGAGGCAGGAGACGAAGCACAGCGCGACGCCCGCGAGGAGCGGTGGCGTCATGAGCGGCACGACGATGTCGCGCACGACCGCGAGCGGCCGCGCGCCGCCGGCGCGCGCCGCCTCGATCAGCTCCTGCGGCATCGCGCGAAGGCCCGCGCGGAGCGTCAGGAACACGAGCGGCGCGTACTGCACGCCCAGCACCAGCACGATGCCGCCGGGCGAGTAGAGCGGGTTGCGGCTGCCGAGCGGCGGGGCGAGGCCGAGCGCCCCGAGGAGCGGCGACGAGGGCCCGGCCATCTGGATCCACGCCAGCGCGACCACCTGCGGCGCGAGCATCAGCGGCATCACGAAGACGAACACGAACAGGTTGCGCGCGCGCACGTCGGTGAGCGTGACCGCGAGCGCGACCGCCGAGCCGATCACGGTCGCGAGGAGCGTGCCGCCGATCGCGACCACGAGGCTGTGGCCGGTGGCGCTCCAGGTCGTGCCCGACGAGAGCACGCGCCCGATCACGCCGAGCGAGAACGCGCCGCCCGGCATCAGCGCCTCGAGGATCAGGCGCGCGAGCGGAACGATCGACAGGAGCGCGACGACTCCGGTCAGCGCCCACAGGAGCGCGGTGTCCTCGAAGCGCCCGCGCGGGCCGGCGACGTCGGCCATGGTTCGGCTGGGCGCGCGGGCGGGGACGTCAGTTGCCGAAGAGCTCGGAGAAGCGCTTCAGGTTCGCGGCGTTCGACTGGGAGACCTTCGCGATGTCGGTGGGCATCAGGTGGATCTTCGCGCCCTCCGGGGACCACGACGGCATGCCGACGCTCGCCCGCGCCGGGATGTAGCCCATCGACGACGCGAGCTTCTGGCCGTCGTCGGACAGGATGAAGTCGACGAACGCGCGGGCGGCGGCCGGGTTCGAGGCGGTCTTCAGGATCGCGACCGGCTCGGTGACGGCGGGCAGTCCTTCGGCGGGGAACACGAAGTCGACCGGCGAGCCCTTCTTCTTCGCGTTGAACGCCATGAAGTCGACCAGCACGCCGTAGGACTTCTCGCCGCTCGCGACCGCGGTCAGCACCGCGCCGTTGCCGCGCACCGGGGCCGCGCCCAGCGCCTTGAGCTTCTCGAAGAAGCCCCACCCGAGGTCCGGCCGCGCGGTCATCGTGCCGAGCATGATCGCTGCCGCGCCCGAATAGAGCGGGCTCGGCATCGAGATCTGGCCCTTGTACTCGGGCTTCGCGAGGTCGGCCCACGAAGTCGGACGCTGCGCCGCCGCGGTGTTGACGACGATGCCGGTGGTGATGAGCTTCGAGCCGAAGTAGGTGCGGTCGGCGTCGATCACGCCCGGCTCGATGCCGTCGACCTTCGCTTGCGGATAGGCGAGGAGGCGCCCGTCGCGCTTGAGCGTCTCCATCGTGGCCGCGTCGGCGAGCAGGAGCACGTCGGGCTTCGGTGCGCCCGCCGCGAACTCCGCCGAGAGCTTGCTCATCACCTCGGTGGTGCCGGACCGGAACACGTCGACCTCGACGTTCGGGTACGCCTTGCGGAACGCGGCGACGGTCTGCGCGGCGTCGCGCTCCGGCTGCGAAGTGTAGAGGACGAGCTTGCCCGAAGGGGCCTGCGCGAGCGCGCTGCCGAAGGCGAGCGTCGCGCCGAGGCCGGCGAGGGCCAGGATGCTGCGGCGGGAAATCATGGTGGAATCCTCCTTGGGTGCCGTGTGGGGTGCTTGCGAGCCCGATTGTCCGTCAGAATCCGCGACGCCGGCGCGGCGTCGGGTCAGGGGTCGATCCAGGCGACCTGCGTGCCGACCGGCAACTCCCGTCCGTCGACCGGCGCGAGATCGCGAATCACGCCGGCAGATGGCGACTCGACCTCCATCATCGCCTTGCCGGTCTCCATCTCGAACAGGAGGGTGCCCTCCTCGACGCGCTGGCCTTCCTGCACCAGCCACTTCGCGATGACGCCCGATTCCATGTCCATGTCGACCTTGGGCAGGATCACCTCGACCGCCGCCATCAACGCGCTCCTTCCTGCACGAGCGAGCGCACCGCGGCGGCGATGTCCGCCTCCTGCGGCACGGCCGCCTTCTCGAGAACCGGATTGTAGGGAATGGGCGAGTCGGCGCCGCCGAGTCTCACGATCGGCGCGGCGAGCGTGCGCATCACCGGATGCTCGGCGACCCGCGCGGCGATCTCGGCGCCGATGCCCATGGTCTTCACGCCTTCGTACACGACGATGAGCCGCTTCGTCTTCGCAACGCTCGCGACGATCGTGTCGGTGTCGATGGGCCTGAGCGAGCGCAGGTCGACGATTTCGGCGTCGATGCCCTCCTGCGCGAGCGTTTCCGCCGCCGCGGCCGCGCGCAGCGCCATGATGGATGTCGCGACGACCGTGACGTCGCGCCCCGGTCGCCGGACCACGGCCTTGCCGATCGGCTCGCGGTACGGCTCGATCGGCACCGGTCCCTTGGTCCGGTAGAGCAGCTTGTGCTCGAACACCAGCACCGGGTTGGGATCGTCGATCGCGGCGAGCAGGAGACCCTTCGCGTCGTGCGGTGTCGAAGGCTGCACGACCTTGAGTCCCGGCACGTGCGCGAACCACGCCTCGAGGCTCTGGCTGTGCTGCGCGGCGGCGCCGGTGCCCGAACCCGCGGGCAGGCGCACGACCATCGGCACGGTCGCCTTGCCGCCGAACATGAAGCGGATCTTCGCCGCCTGGTTGACGATCTGCTCCATCGCGAGCGTCGCGAAATCGGAGAACTGGATCTCGAGCACCGGGCGCATCCCGGTGAGCGCGGCACCGACGGCTGCGCCTGCGAGCCCGAGTTCGCTGATCGGCGTGTCGATCACGCGATCGGCGCCGAAGCGGTGGAAGAGATCGCCCGACACGCCGAAGGCGCCTCCGTAGACGCCCACGTCCTCGCCGAACAGGAACACGCGCGGGTCCGCCTCCATCGCCTGCGCGAGCGCCTCGCGGATCGCCTCGGCGTAGGAGAGCGTGCGCACGCCGGCTTCGGTTGCGGGCGCGTCAAGCGGCATACACGTCCCGGGTCAGTTGGTCGGGATCGGGCGCGGGGCTCGACTTCGCGAACTCGAGCGCCGCCCCTATCTCGCGCTCCGCGTCGGCGCGGATGGCTGCGATCCGACCGGCGTCGAGCCTTCCGTGCTCGACGAGTTCGGTCTCCAGCCGGGCGATCGGATCGCGGGCGCGCCAGCCGTCGATCTCGTCCTTCGTGCGGTACAGGTTGCGGTCGCTCTTCGAGTGGCCGCGCAGCCGGTAGGTCTTGCACTCGAGGAGCGTGGGGCCGTCGCCCGAGCGCGCTCGCCCGATCGCTTCCGCCGCGGCGGCCGCGACCGCGGGCAGGTCGTTGCCGTCGACCGTGACACCCGGCATCGCGTACGCCGGCGCGCGGTCGGCGACGTTGGCGACCGCCATCGCCTTCGCGACGTCCATCGACATGCCGTACTGGTTGTTCTCGCACAGGAACACGATCGGCAGGGCCCAGATCGACGCCATGTTGAGCGATTCGTGGAACGCGCCCTCGTTGGCCGCGCCATCGCCGAAGAACACCATGCACACGCGCGGGAGCTTCTGCGCCTTGATGCTCATGCCGACGCCCACCGCGATCGGCAGGCCGCCGGCGACGATGCCGTTGGCGCCGAGGTTGCCGGTGTCGAGGTCGGCGATGTGCATCGAGCCGCCGCGGCCGCGGCAGTAGCCGGTCTCCTTGCCGAAGAACTCGGCGAGCATGCGCGCGACGTCCGCGCCCTTCGCGATGCAGTGTCCGTGGCCGCGGTGCGTCGACAGGATGTAGTCGTCGCGGGCGAGGTGCAGGATCGCGCCGACCGCGCTCGCCTCCTGGCCGATCGACAGGTGCATGGTTCCGTGCACCAGGCCGCGCATGTAGCTCTGCTCGGCCACCTCCTCGAACCGGCGGATCAGGTGCATGCGCCTGAGCGCGGAGGCGAGCGTCGCGTCGTCGAGCGCCGCGAGGGCGGGACGCTGCGAGACCGCGGACGACAGGTCGTTCGGCATGGCGTTACGCCGCGACGGCTTCGTGGACGAGCGCATCCTGCTCGCGCCGGAGCTGCACGATGCGCAGCCGCCCGTCGGGCGCGCAGTTCTCGTAGGTGAGGTAGTCGCCTTTCGCGATCGGCTGCGTGACGCGCGCGCCCTGGGCGAGGCCGAGCGGCAGCGCGCGAAGCCTCGCGGCGTCGTCGCGCGCGAGCGCGAAGCCGCGGTAGCCGTACTCGCCGATCGCGTCGAGCGTCTCGCCGGGCGCGAGATCGCGCTTCGCCCGCGCACCGACCTCGGCGGCGGGCACCGGCAGCGGGCGCATGTGGCTCTGGCCGAACAGGACCGCCGCCGCGGCGGAGAGCGGCACCTCGAGGCTCGTCAGGTGGTAGGGCCGGAAGAACGTGACGTAGGGCGGTTCGCCGATGCGAAGATCGCTCATGCGTTCCATCAGGCGCGGGTGGCGGACCTCGGCGATCGCGAACACGCCGGGCGCGACGCCGGGCGCCACCGTGAAGTCGACGACGCCCTTGCGCGACAGCAGGCCGCCTTCCTCCTTCGGGCACAGCACCTTGTGCAGCCGGTCGAGCGGCGCGTCGGGGCCGTGCATGCCGGGGATGTCCGGCCGCAGGCCGGTGGCGTTCGCGAGCGCGACCATCTCGACCATGGTCTTGCTGCCGTCGACGAACTCGACCAGCATCCGCGGGTTCATGTTGCGCCGCGCGGCCTCGTCGCGGTACTGGTCGGGCGTCGCGTCGGTCCGGAACTTGTTGTTCTTGCCCTTGCCGGCGGCGACGATCGGGTAGCCCAGCGCGCGCAGGAAGTTCACGAGTTCCATCGTCGACGAAGGCTCGTCGCCGGCGCCGAGCGTGTAGACGACGCCCGCCTCGCGCGCCTTCGCCGAGAGCAGCGCGCCGATGGTGACGTCGGCCTCGACGTTCATCATCACCATGTGCCTACGCGCCGCGAACGCGGCGAGCGCGACCTCGGCGCCGACGTTCGGGTTGCCGGTCGCATCGATCACGACGTCCACGCCCTCGGCGGCGCAGACATCGAGGTGCGAGCGGCAGACGGCGAGCCTGCCGCGGGCGATCGCGCGGCCTGCGGCCGCCGCGTCGTCGACCGTCTCGAGCGGACGCCTGTCCGCGCCGCCGGCAGCCGACGCCGTGTAGACGTTCTCGGGAACCGCATCGGCGGCCGCGACGACCTCGATGCCGCGCATGAACCCGGTCTGGACGAGGATGTCGGTCCCCATCTGGCCGGCGCCGACGAGGCCCACGCGCACCGGCCGCCCCTGGCGCTCGCGGGCTTCGAGCGCCTCGGCGAGCGATCCGTTGTCGGTCGGGGAGGGTTGCGTCATGGCCTGAACATTTGTATCGTGCGATGAACATAACTCCAGGCGGACCCGGTGTCAACCGCTCGCGACCTCCCGTCGGCGCCCGACGCGAAGCTCCCCCCCGACCTCGGCGTGCGCGCGGCGTGGCTGTACTACGTCGAAGAGCTCACGCAGGCGGACATCGCCCGCGCGCTGGGACTGAGCCGCGCGAAGGTGATCCGGCTGCTCGCCGCGGCGCGCGAGAGCGGCGTCGTGCGCATCCAGCTCGACGCCCGCGGCACCGACGAGCTCGCGCTCGAGCGCCGCCTCGCCAGGGCGTTCCGGCTGGACGAGGCGATCGTGGCGCCATCGCCCGCGCGCGAGAGCGCGGTCGCGACCGTCGTCGGCCACGCCGCCGGCACCTGGCTCTCCGGCTGCGTGCGCGACGGCATGTCGGTCGGCATCGGCTGGGGCTCGACGCTGCACGCGAGCCTCAAGGCCATCCGCGACCGGCCGCTCGATCGCGTGTCGGTCGTCTCGCTGCTCGGAGGCATGACGCACTCGCGCGCCGTGAATCCGTCGGCGGTCGCGCGCCGCGTCGCGGACGCATTCGGCGCCGAGTGCTACCAGCTCACTGCGCCGCTCGGCGTGTCGGATCCGGCGACTCGCGACGCGCTGTGGAAGGAGCCGGGGCTGCACGACCTCCTCGGGCGTGCGCGCAAGGCCGACCTCGCGCTGGTGAGCGTCGGCGACCTGCGCGAGGACGCGACGCTGTTCCGCGAGGGCCTGCTGCCGCGCTCGATGCTGCGCTCGCTCGCCGCGGCGGGCGCCGTGGGAGACGTGCTGTGCCACTTCGTCGACGCGGACGGATGCGTGGTCGACCATCCGGTCAACCGGCGCGTCGTCGCGGTCGGACTCGAAGACTTGCGCAAGGTGCCGCGGATCGTCCTCGCGGCCGGCGGCAGGCGCAAGGCCGTGGCGATCCGCGCGGCGCTCGCCGCCACCGGCGCGCGCGTGCTGGTCACCGATGCGGGCGCGGCGCGCGCGATGCTCGCTGCCGGGTGACCGCTGTTCGCGCGTGCCCGGCGGAGGGGCACGGGAGGCAGTCGCAGCCCGACGTCAGCGTGGCGCGCGGTCGGCCAACGCCGCGAGCGGCCGCGCGGGTCTCCCGCACAGCACGAGCGCGACCGCGTCGAGTGCGTCCCAGGGATCGCCGCGGCCGAGGCCTTTCGACAGCGCGTCGAGACGGGCCACTTCGGGAACGAGCGCAGGCGCGACGTCGCGCGGGATGCGCGAGGCCGCCCGTTCGAGTGCTTTCGCGCGGGCTCCCCACACGCGGACCTGTCGGACCGCGACCGCCGCCGGCGTGCCCTGCGCCACCAGTCCCTGGACCAGCGTGAGCGCGCGCACGTCCTCCGACAGCTGCCACACCGGCTGCACCGGTGCGGTGCCCTCGTCTCGCAGCACCGACAGGATGCGCAATGCGCGACCCGCATCGCCCGCGAACCACGCTTCCGACAGCGCCGCGGTGTCGTAGCGCGCGACGTCGGCGACCGCGGCGACCACGGCGTCGTGGTCGAGGCTTCCGCCCGGCAGGACCAGCGCCAGCTTCTCGATCTCCTGGCGCGCGGCGAGAAGGTTGCCCTCGCTCGCCTCGGCAAGGAACGCGAGCGTGTCGGGCGACGCTTTCTGTCCCTGCCTCGCGAGGCGCTCGCCGATCCAGCGCGGCAGATCCTCGCGCGAGACCGGCCACACCGGAACCTCGACGCCGGCGCTCGTGAGCGCGCCGAACCAGGCCGAGGCCTGCGTCGCCTTGTCGAGCTTCGGCAGCGTCACCAGCGTCACGCTGTCGGGGCTGGGGTTCGCGGCGTAGGCCTCGAGCGCCTTCGCGCCCTCGACGCTGGGCTTCCCGGTCGGGATGCGAAGGTCGACGAGCCGCCGCGTGCCGAAGAGACCGAGGTTCGCGTTGCCGGCCAGGAGCGCGTCCCAGCGGAATCCCTGCTCGGCGACGAACACGTCGCGTTCCTCGCAGCCGGCGCGGCGCGCGGCGGCACGTATCGCGTCGCCGGCCTCGAGTGCGAGGAGCGGCTCGTCGCCGTGGACGACGTAGAGCGGCGCGAGCGTCTTCGCGAGGTGGCCGGCGAGCGCTTCGGCGCGAAGCTGGGTCAAGGTTTCTTCGCGGCCTGCAGCCGGCGGACGATCTGCGACACCGCGTCGGTCTGCATCTCGGCGAGCAGGCGCTGTTCCTGGATCTCGCGCGCGAGCCGCTCGGTGTCGTCGTAGAGGTAGGTGCGGCGGATGGTGATCTGGTCGCGCGGCAGCCACACCGCGCCGCTGGCGTCGCGCAGCAGGAAATCGACCCGCTTGGTGAGCAGGAACTCGCGCGCGCGGCCGCCGGGCGAGAGCGACAGCACCGCCTTGTCGTCGCCGAGGTTCTGGATCTCGAGCACGACCTGCGCGCCCTGCGGGCTGTCGAGCACCTTCGCCTGGCCGGCGCCCGCGAGCGCGCGGCCGAGTTCCTGCGTGAACGGGAGTCCAGGCGGCGCCCCGATGTAGATCGACTCGAACGCGAAGGTCGCGCTGCCGCGGAGCTGGAAGCCGCAGCCGGCGAGGGTCGCGGCCGCGAGCGCGGCCGCGAAGGTCGCAATCACGCGACGGCGGGGGCCGATCCGCAGCGGGGAATCCGCGAGCTCCGCGGCCGCTTCCGCGCAACCGGGTTCGGGTGGTTCAGACCACGACATTGACGAGGCGTCCCGGCACGACGACGACCTTCTTCACCGGCGCGCCGTTCGCGTGCTTCGCGACTTCGGCGGACGCGCGCGCGGCGGCCTCGATCGCGGCACGGTCGGCGGTCGAGGGAACGACGATCCGGCCGCGAAGCTTGCCGTTGACCTGCAACACGAGCTCGATCGCGTCCTGCGCGAGCGCGGCTTCGTCGACTTCGGGCCAGGGGGCATCGAGGAGATCGCCGTGCTCTTCGGCGTAACCCAGGTCGCGCCAGAGCGTCCACGCGGTGTGCGGGACGACCGGGTAGAGCACGCGGAGCAGGATGGACAGGCCCTCGCGCACGACCGGACCCGCGCCGGGCGCGTCGGGTGACAGCGCCTCGATCGTGTTCAGCATCTTGTAGCCGGCCGACACCACGGTGTTGTACTGGATGCGCGCGTAGTCGTAGTTGGCCTGGCGCAGCGCGAGGTGGATCTCGCGGCGCGCCGCCTTCGCGACCTCGCCCGCGCCTTCGCCGGACGGCGCGCCCTTCGCGGCGCGCACCGCGACGATCTTCCCCTGCGCGCAGGCCCACAGCCGGCGCAGGAACCGGTAACTCCCTTCGACGCCCGCGTCCGACCACTCGAGCGTCGCCTCCGGGGGCGAGGCGAACATCACGAAGTGGCGCGCGGTGTCGGCGCCGTAGCGGTCGATGATGTCCTGCGGGTCGATGCCGTTGTTCTTCGACTTCGACATCGTGCCCACGCCGCCATAGTCGACGCTGCCGCCGTCGGCCTTGTGACGCCCGCCGGTGATGCGGCCGTCCTCTCCGAACGACGGCTCGACGTCGTGCGGCCAGAAGTACTCGATGGCGCCCTTCTCGTTGCGGCGCGACCACAGGTGGTTCAGCACCATGCCCTGGGTGAGCAGCCGCGTGAACGGTTCGTCGAAGCGCACGAGCCCCATGTCGCGCATCACCTTGGTCCCGAAGCGCGCGTAGAGGAGGTGCAGGATCGCGTGCTCGATGCCGCCGATGTACTGGTCCATCGGCATCCAGTAGTCGTTGCGGGCATCGACCATTGTCGGCGCGTCCGGGCACGCGTAGCGCATGTAGTACCAGGACGAGTCGACGAACGTGTCCAT
>JADLBN010000218.1 GCA_020847675.1 Burkholderiales bacterium
ATGGCGTTCGCCTCGCGGGCGGGGCTCGACCTCGCGCTCGACGCGGCCTCCGGCGATCCGTTCGCCGTGCTGTTCGCCGAGGAGATCGGCGCGGTGGTGCAGGTGCCTGCGGAGGAAGCAGCGCGGGTGATCGCCGACGCGCGCGAGGCGGGGATCGGCGCGCAGGCGATCGCCACGGTCGCGGCGCACGGACGGATTCGCATTTCGCACGGCGCTACGGTGCTGCTCGACGTCCCGCAGTCGGACCTGCACCGCGAGTGGTCGTCGTTGACCCACGCGATGCAGCGGATGCGCGACCTGCCGCAGGCGGCGGACGAGGAGCACGCGCGCATCGGCGACCCGCTCGACGCGGGACTCGCGCCGGTCGTGTCGTTCGACCCGGGCGAACGTGTCGCGCCGTTCGCGGGAACGGGAGCCCGGCCGCGGGTGGCGGTGCTGCGCGAGCAGGGCGTCAACGGCCAGGTGGAGATGGCCGCCGCGTTCGACCGCGCCGGATTCGAGGCCTTCGACGTCCACATGACCGACCTCGCTTCGGGGCGCCGGAGGCTCGCCGACTTCGCGGGCTTCGTCGCCTGCGGCGGCTTCTCGTACGGCGACGTCCTCGGCGCGGGCGAGGGCTGGGCCAAGTCGATCCTGTTCGACGCGAAACTCGCCGATATGTTCGCGGCGTTCTTCGCTCGCCGCGACGCTTTCGCGCTCGGCGTGTGCAACGGCTGCCAGATGATGAGCGCGCTCGCGGAGATCGTGCCGGGCGCCGCGCACTGGCCGCGTTTCGTGCGCAACCGCTCCGAGCAGTTCGAGGCGCGCCTCGTGCAGCTCGAGATCCGCCCTTCGCCGTCGCTGTTCTTCCGCGGCATGGAGGGAAGCCGCCTGCCGGTCGCCACCGCGCACGGCGAGGGCTACGCCGAGTTCCGGGACGGCGCACAGCTCGCCGCGGCCCGGCCGCTCGTGTCGCTCGCGTTCGTCGACGGGCGCGGCGGCATCGCGACGACCTACCCGCACAACCCCAACGGCTCGCCCGAAGGCATCGCGGGCCTCACGACGGCCGACGGGCGCTATACGATCCTGATGCCGCACCCGGAGCGGGTCTGGCGCACTGCGCAGCTCTCGTGGGCGCCCGCGACGTGGGGCGAGACCTCGCCCTGGTTCCGGATGTTCGAGAACGCGCGCGCGGCGCTGGGGTAAGCTTGCAGGAACCACGCAACTACCACCGACCGTCCCCCCGGTACGTGGTACGTACGTGGTAGGTACGTGGTACCGGGGGTGAGATGCGATGATGCTCAAGGTTTATGCGATCGACGGATTGACCCCGGTGGTCGATCCCTCCGCCTTCGTGCACCCGTCGGCGGTGCTGATCGGCGACGTGATCGTCGGCCCCGGCTGTTATGTCGGGCCCTGCGCGTCGCTGCGCGGCGACTTCGGCCACATCGAGATCCGGGCCGGCGCGAACGTCCAGGACTCCTGCATCCTGCACGGCTTTCCCGGGGCCGGCACGATCGTCGAGGAGGACGGGCACATCGGGCACGGCGCGGTCCTGCACAGTTGCACAGTCCAGCGCAACGCGCTCGTCGGCATGAACGCGGTGGTCAACGACCATGCGGTGGTCGGCGAGTCGTCGATCGTGGCCGCGATGGCGTTCGTCAAGGCGCAGATGGTGATTCCGCCGCGCACGCTGGTCGCCGGCATTCCGGCGAGAGTGGTGCGTGCGCTGACCGATACCGAACTCTCCTGGAAGGTCCGTGGCACACAGGAATACCAGGATCTCGCGAAGCGCTCGCTCGCGACGATGAAGGCCGTCGAAGCACTGCCCGCGCCCGAGCCCGGCCGCAAGCGCTTCGACCTGCCCGAGATGCTGCCGCTCTCGGTCGTGAAGCAACGGATGCGATAGCCGGCACCGGCAGCCTGGCCTGCGCGGCCGGCGCGATTCCCTTCCGCACGGCGGCGAACCGGTCCGAACCCCACCATCCCGGAGCGAGTCGTCATGTTCATCCTCGAGCACGTCGCGGCCATCGGCATGGTCGTCGCGGGTGCGCTGTTCGCCGGCATCCTCGTGTCGTTGCGGATCGGACGCTGGCTCGGGCGGCGCGCGATCGCCCGCTACGGCGACGAGGCGGTGCCCGGCATCGGCTCGCTCGAGACCGCGGTCTTCGCGCTGCTCGGCCTCTTGATCGCGTTCACGTTTTCGGGGGCGCTCGAGCGCTTCGACGCCCGCCGCTCGCAGGTGGTCGCGGAGACGAATGCGATCGGGACAGCGTGGCTGCGCATCGACCTCGTCCCCGCCGACGCGCAGCCGGAACTGCGCGAGCTGTTCCGCCGCTACGTCGACTCGCGCATCGAAACCTACCGCAAGCTTCCCGACCTCGAGGCGGCGTGGGCGGAGTATGCCCGCTCGCAGCACCTTCAGACCGACATCTGGGCGAAGGCCGTGACCGCAGCGCGGAGGCCCGACGCTCCCGCGTCCGCCGCCATGCTGTTGCTGCCGGCGCTGAACGAGATGTTCGACATCACGACGGTGCGCGTGGTCGCGACCCAGATGCATCCGCCGTGGATCGTGTATGTGATGCTGCTCCTGCTCGCGTTCGCGTCCGCGGTCCTCGCCGGATATCAGTCCGCGAACGAGCGCGGCTACGCGCGCCTTCACCGGTTCGGGTTCGCGGCGATCGTCGCGCTGACCGTCTACGTGATCCTCGACATCGAGTACCCGCGCGCGGGCTGGGTGCGGGTCGACGCGATCGACCAGTTGCTCGTCGACCAGCGGGCGTCGATGGCTCCGGCCCGGTGAGGGCGGGGCCTGCGGACGCCTGCCGTCGCGCGGACGGACATCGAGGCACCTGTCGCGGTCATGCTAAGGTGCGCGGATTCGACGACCGGGGGCCCGCTGCGAGCCCTCGGCGCAATCCCGTTGCGCCAGCGCCGGTGAGCCGGCGTGGCGTCCCGGCTGGAGGAGCTGAGCTGACATGAAGCTGCTGCACACGATGCTGCGCGTCGGCGACCTGGAGCGGTCGGTCGACTTCTACACCCGCGTCGTCGGGATGAACCTGCTTCGGCGGACCGAGCGGCCCGAGCAGAAGTACTCGCTCGCGTTCGTGGCGTTCGGCCAGGGCAACGCCGACGGCAACGCCGAGCTCGAGTTGACGTACAACCACGGCGTCGACCGCTACGACCTCGGCACCGCCTACGGGCACATTGCGATCGCCGTCGCCGACGCGGCGGACGCCTGCCGCAGGATCCGCGAGTCGGGCGGCAAGGTGACCCGCGAAGCCGGGCCGGTCAAGGGCGGGTCGACGGTGATCGCGTTCGTCGAGGACCCGGACGGCTACAAGATCGAGCTGATCCAGCGCGCATCCTGACCGGGTCCTCGACGCCCGCGCCGTCACGGGGCGTCGGGCGTGCGTCCGCGTGCCGCGGGCGCCGCGCTATTTCGCCCACTCGCCCGCGGGGATGCCCAGCGCCTTCGCGACGCCCTCGCCGTAGGCCGGGTCGGCCCTGTGACAGTGGCGGACGTGGCGGAGCTGGACTTCGCGCGTCGCGCCGCCGACCTCGGCCGCGGTGTTGTCGAACAGGACCTGCCGCTGTGCCGGAGTCATCAACCGGAACAACGCACCGGGTTGCGAGAAGTAGTCGCCGTCCTCGCGGTGGTTCCAGTGATCGGCCGCGCCCTCGACCGAGAGCGGCGGCTCGCGGAAATCCGGCTGCTCCTGCCACTCGCCGAGGCTGTTGGGCTCGTAGCCCTTGGTGCCGCCGAAGTTCCCGTCGACGCGCATCGTGCCGTCCCGGTGGTAGTGGTGGGCGGGGCAGCGAGGCGCGTTGACCGGGATCTGGTAGTGGTTCACGCCGAGGCGATAGCGCTGCGCGTCGCCGTAGGAGAAGAGCCGCGCCTGCAGCATCTTGTCGGGCGAGAAGCCGATGCCGGGCACGATGCTCGCCGGATTGAAGGCCGACTGCTCGACCTCGGCGAAGAAGTTCTCCGGATTGCGGTTCAACTCCATGACGCCGACCTCGATCAGCGGATAGTCCTTGTGCGGCCACACCTTGGTCAGGTCGAACGGGTTGTAGGGGACCTTCGAGGCGTCCTTCTCGGGCATCACCTGCACCTTGAGCGTCCACTTCGGGAAGTCGCGGCGCTCGATGGCGTCGTAGAGGTCGCGCTGGTGGCTCTCGCGGTCCTTGCCGATGGTCGCGGCCGCCTCGGCGTTGGACAGGTTGCGGATGCCCTGCTGGCACTTGAAGTGGAACTTGACCCAGTGACGCTCGTTCTTCGCGTTGATGAAGCTGAACGTGTGCGAGCCGAATCCGTGCATGG
>JADLBN010000219.1 GCA_020847675.1 Burkholderiales bacterium
CCGCGACCTCGGGCGCGACGAGACGCCGGTCGGCGTGGAAGCGGCGGAACATCGCGACCGATGGCAGCACCTCCTCGGTCTGCTCGCGCGCGCGCGCCTGCATGTCGGTGTCGATGACGCCGGGGCGCAGCGAGACCGCCCGAAACGTCGGTCCACCGGCCTCGACGGCAAGCACGCGCGTCAGCATCTCCAGCCCGGCCTTCGCTTCCGAATAAAGCCCGGATCCCGCCACCGCCGAGCGGGCAGCGCCCGACGAAATGTTGACGATCGCGCGCTCGATCGAGGCATCCGGAAACGCCCGCAGGAACAGCGCGGACAACGCCACCGGCGCGCCCAGGTTCACCGCGAGCGATCGCATCACCGTAGCACCGTCGTGGCGCGAAGTGATGCCGAACGGCTCGGTGGTCGCCGCGTTGTTGACCAGGCACACCCACTTCAACGCCTGTCCGGCGAGCGCGCCGAAGGCCGGCGCAAGCGCGTCGTCGATGCCCGCGACCTCGCGAAGGTCGCAGGGCGCGAAGCGGAACCGATCCCCTTCGAGGCCAGGCGCAGCCGCTCTGCCCACGCCCAGCACGGTGAGGCCCCGGTCGAGCAGAACGCGAGCGAGCGCGGCGCCGAGCCCGCGCGACACGCCGGTCACGATCACCGCCCGCACGACGCCTCCTTCGGCAGTCCCCGGTCATGTCCCCGAACATGACGAACGGCACGACCGCCCCGAGGTCCCCCAGCGCAATCTAGCGGCCGCCGGTCATGCTCCCGAACACGACGAACAGCACCAGCACTCCGACGACCAACAGCGCGATCTTCCAGAAGGACTTCGGGTACTCGCCTGCCACCGCACCCGTCACGCCGTTGATCGCGCACTGGAACGCGCGCCGGCCGTAGTCGTAGGAGAGGAGCCACACCGGCGCCAGGATGTGCTTGTAGGTCTGCCCCGACCAGTCGGCCCGCACGACGAGGTTGCGATAGGTGTCGCCGGGAACCTGACGTCCGCACATCGCCTCCAGGTGCGCCTGCATCGCGGCGCGCGCGCGCTCCGCCGCGGCTTCGAGGTCGATCTGGTAGCGCTCGACCACCCAGCCCGCGACGTAGCCCGGATCGTAAGCCCTGAGTTCGGCGGTGGGAAAGGGCTCGATGCCGCGCACGAGGCCCGGATGCACGCCGACCGACGCGCAGACCAGATCGTCGTCGAAGAAGTGCGAGACGTGGCCGGCCGCGGGCTCCCAGCGCACGTGCCGGACCTGCCGCGTGCGCGTCTGGCCACCGTCGACGTACGTCTCGGTCGTGTAGTAGTAGTGACCGGCCTCCGCGGTCCAGTCCGCCTCGACCTTCGCGTCGAAGGTCCAGTACGGCAGGTAGACGCCGCGCACGGTGTCGGTCAGCGCGCGCCGCTTGAGCGCGTTGGGAGCGAACCACACCCTGCCGAACCACGCACGCAGGCGGTCGCGGGCGTCGCTCTCGGCCACGCGGAACGGCAGCACGCTCTCGGGCCGGAACGCGGGCGCCGTCTCGTCGTAGGGGAGGAGCTGGGACGAGCCGCAGAACTCGCAGTTCTGCGCCTGGCGCGCCGGATCGAGGACCGAGATGGCGCGGCAGCTCTGGCAGCGCACCTGCCTCTTCGTCGCGGCCCAGCCCGACGCCGCCGGGTCGCGGTTCGCGAGCGCCCTGGCGAGGTCGTGCTCCGCCACCGCGATTCCCGCGTCGGGCGGCGCCGGCGACTCGGTGCCGCAGAACGGACAGACGAGCTTCTGCTTGCCGGGATGCCAGACCGCCTCGCCGCCGCAGGCCGGACACGCGAACTTGGCGAGCGCGACCCGCTCGCTCCCCGGGCCGGGGCCGGGGCCGGCGCCGGTCATTGCTCGATCGTGTAGCCGACGACCTGCCAGCGTTGGCCGTTCGCCGCGAGCGTCAGGCGTTCGCGCACCTGACTTTGTCCGGCGAACGACGAGCGGAAGACGATCAGCGCGTACTCGCCGGCTGCCTGTCCGGGAACGTTGCTCGCGAACCGGGTCTGGGTCGCGGTTCGCTTGACCACCGTTCCCAGGGGCTCCCGAACCTTCTTCACGGCCTCGGCCCAGGCCTCGGGCGTGAGCGAGCTTCGAAACGCCGCTCCGGCTTCCTTGTAGCTCGCGGCTGCGTCGAGGCGGTCGACGATCGCGAGCCAGTCGCGGGCCGCGTCCTGCGCGGCCGCTCCCCTCGGGTCCTGGGCGCGCGCGAGCGGCGCGATGGCGCAGGCCGCTATCGCCGCCAGCGCGGCACGCCGGTCGAACGCGCGTCTCATGAGTTCAGGAACGCATCGACCGCGGCGCGGGTCACGCGCCACTGCGTGCCGATCTTCTTGCCCTTGAGGTCGCCCGCGTCGAGGCTCGCGACCACGTCGGACTCGGCCACGCCGAGCACCTGCGCGACCTGCGCCGGCGTCATCAGTTCAGGCGTTGTCGCCGCCGCGCCCGACGCCGGCGCCGCACCCTTCACGCCGGGCGTCGCCTGCGCCATCAGGCCGCCCGACTGGTTCATCATCTGCTGCGCCATCGCCATGCCGACCGCCATCTCGGCCGCCATGCCCCCGGCGCCGCCGCCGCCCTTTTCCATGCCCTGCGCCATCTGGAACTTCACGTAGTCGTTCAGGTTGCCGACCGCGGCCATCGAACTGCGCTTGTCGATCGCCTGCTCGACTTCCGGCGGCACCGAGACGTTCTCGACCACGAACGACGTCATCTCGATCCCGTACTTGCCGCGCAGGATCGGGTTGATCACCGGCAGCAGCGCCTCGCCCAGTTCGCCGTAGCGCGAGGCGACGTCGAGCGCGGGGATCTTCGCGCTGGCGAGCGCCTCCGAGAACACCGACACCAGCCGCGAGCGCATCACGTCCGCGAACTCGTCGAGGCGGAAGTGGTGATCGGTTCCGGCGACCTCCTTGAGGAACCCGGGCGCGTCGACGATGCGGAAGTCGTAGGTGCCGTAGGCGCGCAGGCGCACGACACCGAAGTCGGCGTCGCGCATCATCACCGGGTTCGCCGTGCCCCACTTGTTCCCGGTGAACACCCGCGTGACGACATAGTAGACGTCGGCCTTGAACGGGCTCTCGAGCGCGTACTTCCAGCTCTTGAGGTTGGTGAGGATCGGGATGTTGTCGGTGACGAGCGTGTGCTTGCCCGGGCCGAACGCGTCGCCGAACTGCCCGAGGTAGACGAACTGCGCGAGCTGGCTTTCGCGCACGATCAGCTGCGCGCCCTTCTTGATCTCCTTGTCCTCGTCGGGGAACCGCCACGACAGCGTGTCGCGCGAGTCGTCGGTCCACTCGATGATGTCGATGAACTGCTTCTTCAGGAAATCCATGATCGCCATGCGCGCGCACTCCCCGTCTGTCTCGCGGCGGCTCGCGGGCCGCCGCGCGTGTCACTTCTTCGCGAGTTTCTTCGCTTCGGATTCGGCCTGCTTCATCTCGGCCTCGAGGCGGGCGAGCGGCAGCGCGCCCGGCAGCACCGAGCCGTCGGCGAGGATCATCGTCGGCGTCGCCGAGATGCGCAACTTCTGCCCCAGCGCCTGGGTGGCCGCGACCGGGTTCTTGCAGTCGCCCTTGTTGTCGGGGACCTTGCCGGTCACGAAGTAGTCGTCCCAGGCCTTGACCGGGTCGGCCGAGCACCAGATCTGCTTCGACTTCTGCGCGGCCTGCGGATGGAGCTGGTCGATCGGGAACAGGAACGTGTAGACGGTCACGTTGTCGAGGCCCTTCATCTCCTCCTCGAGCTTGTGGCAGAACGGGCAGTCCGCGTCCGAGAACACGACCAGCTTGCGCTCTCCCTTGCCCTTCACCTTCTTGATCGCGAGCTCGAGCGGCAGGCTGTCCCAGGCGACGCGGTTCAGCTTGCGCAGCCGGTCGTCGGTCAGGTTGGTCTTCGCGACCGTGTCCCACAGCGCGCCGACCAGCACGTGGTTGGCCTTGGCGTCGGTGTAGACGAGACGGTCGTCGAACTGAACCTCGTAGAGCCCGCCCAGGTAGGCGGTCCTGGTGATGGCGCCGATCTCGGCTCCGGGGAACCGCTCGGACAGGAGCTTGCGCAGCGCTACGACGTCCGGCGTCGCCGTGGATACGACGGGCGCCGGCGCCTGGGCCGAGGCGAGGCTGGCGAACAGCAGGGCGACCAGGAACGCCAACGACGGTCGGGCGAGACGGGAGGCAAGGGACGCTGACATGGGAACTCCGGGTCGGTTCGGGATGATCTTCGGGAGAGATGGGGTCGGCATCAGCGGAGAGCCGGACGGGCCAGCGCGTGCCGAACGGGCGGCAACTTCGACACCGCCGACAGGCCAAGGTTGCGAAGAAGCGGCACGCCGGGGAGGGTCGAGGCGAACAGCCGGGCCAGGCCGTCGGTCACCCCCTGCATGGCGAGCACCGGTACCGCGCGCTGCCGGGCGTAACGCTCGACGAGGATCGGGGCGCCCGGATCCGCAACCGGCCCCCGGGCGCCGAGAACGGCAGCCAGCGCCTGGGCGTCTCCGAAGCCAAGGTTGACCCCCTGCCCCGCCAGCGGGTGGACGCCGTGCGCGGCGTCGCCCACCAGGGCGAGCCGGTGAGCGATGACCGATGGCAGGCGCAGGAACCGGAGCGGGAACCGGGCTGGAGGGGTCACGACGTCCAGGCGGCCGAGCGCGTGGCTTCCGGCTTCCGAGACTCTCGATGCGAGGGCCTCGTGGGACAGCCGGGCAAGGTCGTCGGCCTGGGCCGAGGGCGCCGACCAGACGATCGAAATCCGGTTGCCGGGCAGCGGCAGCCACGCGAGCACCCCGCCGTCCGGCCGGAACCACTGCCTCGCCACGCCACGATGGGGCCGCTCGCAGGCGAAGTTAGCGACCACTGCGGTCTGGGCGTACGGGACCGGCTCCGAGGCCATGCCCGCGGCCGCTCGAACCCACGAGCTCAGGCCGTCCGCGCCAACGACCAGCCGGGCGGAAATCCGGCGCCCATCCTCGAGGGTCAGCGTCCCGCCGCCGGGCGTCCAGTCGAGGGAGGCGAATGCGGCCGGCGCAACGACCTCGACCCCCGTGGAGTGGACCTGCGGCACGAGGGCGGCGCGAAGCTCGCGCTCCTCGACGATCCAGGCGAGCGCACGCTCGCCCAGGTCGTAGGCGTCGAAACCCAGGTCGGCGCCACGATCACCTTCGATCGCCATCGCCTCGACGGCGGTCATCCGATCCTCGGGCAGCGCCTGCCAGGCGCCGATCGCGCTCAGGAATGCCGCGCTCCCCGGGCTGATCGCGTAGACCCGCGCGTCCCAGGTCTCCGGGTCGATGGGCGGGACGGCGACCGGACTCCGGTCGGCGAGCACGACCGACAGGCCGCTGCGGGCCAGAGCGACCGCAGCCGCCAGTCCGGGAAGGCCGGCGCCGGCTACCAGCACGTCGCAGGTTCGGAGCATGGGGTCGGGGCCAGAGTCGGGTTTCGCCGATTCGGGGTCAGGCCCCGAATGGGCGAAACCCGACTCTGACCCCGAATGGCGGCTCCCGCTCACAGCGTCTCGATCACGTGGTTCTGGTTGGTGTAGATGCACAGTTCGCCGGCGATCGAGAGCGCCTGCTTGACGATCTCCGCGGCCGACAGCGCACTGTGCTCCAGCAAGGCGCGTGCCGCCGCCTGGGCGTACGCGCCGCCCGAACCGATCGCGACGATCCCGTGCTCCGGCTCCAGAACGTCCCCGTTTCCGGTGATCACGAGCGACGCCGCCGCGTCGGCGACCGCCAGCATCGCCTCGAGGCGCCGCAGTATGCGGTCGGAGCGCCAGTCCTTCGCGAGTTCGACCGCCGAGCGGACGAGATGGCCCTGGTGCTTCTCGAGCTTCGCCTCGAAGCGCTCGAACAGCGTGAAGGCATCGGCGGTCGCGCCGGCGAACCCGGCGAGCACCTTGTCGTGGTGAATCCGGCGCACCTTGCGCGCGGTCGACTTGATCACGACCGCGCCGAGCGTGACCTGGCCGTCGCCGCCCAGCGCAACCGAAGCGCCGCGCCGGACCGACAGGATCGTGGTGCCGTGGAAGGGTTCCAAGGTCGAATTCGATGTCAGGCGCGAATGGTCATCCCGAGGAGAAAACAGGGTCGGACGCGACTTTCCCGACAAGGAAAGTCGAGTCCGACCCTGCTTTTCCGGATACGCGCTACTGTGCCTTCTTGACGAAGTGCCGCGGCGAGATTCCGATGAGCAGCAGCAGCGCCCGGACGATCGGCGACACGCCGAGGAGCTGGACCGATTTTCGCTGCGCCTCGATGCGGTTGATGGCGTTGAGCATGGCGCCCGCGCACACGAAGTCGACGCGCTCGACCGCGCCCATGTCGACCGGCACGATCGCGCGCCCCTGCGCGAACTCGGCGAGCTTCGCGAGCTGCGGCAGCGCCGCCCCCGCCATCACGCCAGCCCACGCAAGCGAGTCGAGGTCCGCGGCGGCGGTCTCCGCCTCACCGGTCGGGTCCGCCCCGGCGTCCTGGGCAGCGGCCGGTGGTGCGGGCGGTGGTTCCCACGAGGGCGGGGACCGTTCGAACGCGACCGCGTACTCGACCGCGAGATTCTCGAACGCGTCGCGGTTCTGCTGCCACTGGAGGAGTTCGAGCGCGAGCTGCCACGCGCCCTCGCCGCCTTCGACGCCGCGCTTCACCGACGCTGCGAGCAGCGTGCGGAGTTTCTCCGCGCGCTGGATCGACAGCGCGCAGGCCCGCTTGCGCGCCTGCGCGAGCGCGGCGGCGAGGAGGGCGGCGCCCGCGTCGTCGTAACCGGCGACCTGGGCCAGGTCGACGCGCGCCTGCGAGAATCCCTTGTCGATGGCACGACGAAGGCCGTCCACCTGCGCTGCCGACGCTTCCGTCAGCTTGCCGGTGATCGCGACGTAGCCGCCCTGCGCGGCCTTCGACGCCTGCGGCTGCCCCGAATCCTCCCAGGAAGGCGCGGAACGCTCGAACTGCACGACGTACTGGAGCGAAAACTGGTCGAAGGCGTTGCGATCCCCTGCCCGCTGCAGGAGGTCGAAGAGCGCGAGCCACGCGAGCGGCGAGAGCCGGGCGTCGTGATCTGTGGTCACACCCTGCTCGAGGAGCGTGCGCGCAGGCGCCGCCTGGCCGCTCGCGTACAGGAGCGCCGCGTTCTCGAGGACCGCGCACAGGCCGGGATTCGCCTGCACCACCTCGAACCCGGGCTGGTCGCGCCCGGTGTCGAGGAGACTCGCGCCGGTGACCGTGATGTCGCTTCCCGCCGGCTCCTCGGGTGGTCGCACGGGTGCGGCCCCCCGACCCTGCGCCTTGGAGGCGAGTTCGTGCGCCGACGGCCGCTTCGGTGCGGGCGGCACGGGGCGTGCCGCAGGCGGCGGCGCGACAGGTTTCTTGGCGGGCGGCTTGGAAAACAGCGCCATCGGGTGATCGGCGTCCGAAAAGGGCCGGGGCCCGCGAACGGGCCCCTCGATTATCGTCCCCGGGTCTCCCCGGGACAACCCGCGGGCGCCGCGCGGAAGCCCGGTGTTCCGCGGGGAGCGTGCGGCCGGCCCGTGCTCAGGCCCGACCGAGGTTGTCCTCGGCGAAGCCCCAGTTCAGGAGTTTGTCGATGACCGCGTCGACGTAGGCTGCGCGCTTGTTCTGGTGGTCGAGGTAGTAGGCGTGCTCCCAGACGTCGATCGTCAGGAGCGGCTTCTGGCCCCTGGTGAACGGAACCTCGGCGTTCGCGGTCTTGACCACCTTGAGCGCGCCGCCCTCGACGACGAGCCAGCCCCAGCCCGAACCGAACTGCGACACGCTGGTCGCCGAGAGCTGCTTGCGGAACTCGTCGAAGCTGCCGAACGCCGCGTCGATCATCGACGCGAGCTTCGCGCCCGGCTTCCCGCCGCCTCCGTGCTTCAGGCTGTTCCAGTAGAACGTGTGGTTCCACACCTGGGCCGCGTTGTTGAACACCGCCGCCTTGTCGGCCTTGCCCGCGCTCGCCTGAACGATCGCCTCGAGCGACTTGCCCTCGAACTCGTTGCCCTTCACGAGGTTGTTCAGGTTGTCGACGTAGGTCTTGTGGTGCTTGCCGTGGTGGAACGAGATCGTGTTGGCCGAGATCACCGGATCGAGGGCGTTGTCGGCGTAGGGAAGCGACGGGAGCGTGAACATGGCGAACCTCGGAGGCGTGCGGGAGGGGATCGGGACTCCATGATACGACACCCGCATCGCCGAGGACGCGCAGGTTCGCCCGCGTTCGCGTGTCGGACCGCGGAGGACGCCGGCGCCGCGGTCGCACCCCACCCGGCAGACGACATCGCTGCGCCGCCGATCGCCGATCGTGCGAACATCCATCGAATCGGACGCAGCGCGCGAATGACCACGCCAGCGACCCGGATACGGAGGTGACGATGAAGCATCCTCTCGACTCGCTCGCCGGCACGATCGCCCTGGGCCTCGCGCTGACCGCGGCCCTCTACGCGGTGGCCCGCGCACTCGTCGCCTGACGGCCGTGGACCTGGTTCCCGCCCTCGCGCGCTGGCTGCACATCGCAGCCGGCATCTGCTGGCTCGGCCTGCTCTTCTACTTCGTGTTCGTGCAGGCTGCCGCGATGAAGGATGCCGCGGCCGACGGCACCGCCGCCGGCATCGTGCGTCACGTGATGCCGCGCGCGCTTCGCTGGTTCCGCTGGTCGGCGGTCGTGACCTGGCTCGCCGGCGCCGCGCTGCTCGGCGGGCGTTTCACCGACGCATTCACGCTGTCCGGCGGCATGGCCGGCATCGGCATCGGCGCCTGGCTCGGCACGCTCATGCTGGTGAACGTCTGGGCGATCCTCTGGCCGGCCCAGAAGAAGGTGCTGGGTCTCGTGCCCGCGACCGACGACGAGAAGGCGAAGGCGCGCCGCGTGGCGTTCCTCGTCTCGCGCTTCAACCTGATGCTCTCGATCCCGATGCTGTTCTTCATGGCCGGCGGCTGGTCGCACCGCGCGGACTTCGGGATGTGATGGCCGACGACACCCGCGCTCCTGAGCGGCGCGCGGGTCGGGCATGGCGACTGCGACTCCCGGCGGCTCGCCGGGCTAGGCCGCGCAAGGGCGGCGTTCGGGCCAGCCACGCAACCGAAACGAAGCGCCTGCGCCAAAGCACGCGCCGGCGTCGTATCAGTCGTCGCCGTAGAGCTTCTGCACGCGCTCGCGGCGCTCCTGCGCCTCGAGGGACAGCGTCGCGGTCGGACGCGCGATCAGGCGCGCGACGCCGATCGGCTCGCCGGTCTCCTCGCAGAAGCCGTAGCTGCCGTCGTCGATCATGCGGATCGACTTCTCGACCTTCTTCAGGAGCTTGCGCTCGCGGTCCCGCGTGC